>NZ_DAORSO010000198.1:0-3333 GCF_035443565.1 Ornithinibacter sp.
GCGTTGGTCGACAGGAAGAACACGTTGCCGTACCCACCGGAGGCGAGGACGACGGCATCCGCGAGGTGCGTCTCGATCTCGCCGGTGACGAGGTCGCGAGCGATGATGCCGCGCGCGCGACCCTCGGAGACGATGACCTCGAGCATCTCGTGGCGGGTGAACTGCTCGACCGTTCCGGCCGCGACCTGGCGCTCGAGGGCCTGGTAGGCACCGATGAGCAGCTGCTGGCCGGTCTGGCCACGGGCGTAGAAGGTGCGCGACACCTGGACGCCACCGAAGGAGCGGTTGTCGAGCAGACCGCCGTACTCGCGGGCGAACGGCACGCCCTGCGCGACGCACTGGTCGATGATCGCGGCGCTGACCTCGGCCAGGCGGTAGACGTTGGTCTCGCGGGCCCGGTAGTCACCACCCTTGACCGTGTCGTAGAACAAGCGGTAAACGGAGTCGCCGTCCTCCTTGTAGTTCTTCGCGGCGTTGATGCCGCCCTGCGCGGCGATCGAGTGCGCCCGGCGCGGGCTGTCCTGGAAGCAGAACGACTTCACGTGGTAGCCGGCCTCGCCCAAGGTTGCGGCGGCGGCGCCACCGGCGAGCCCGGTGCCGACGATGATGACCGACAGCTTGCGCCGGTTGGCCGGGTTGACCAGGGCTGCCTCGAACTTGCGGGTGGTCCACTTCTCGCCGATGGGGCCGGCCGGCGCCTTGGTGTCGGCGATCTTCTCGCCCTCGGTGTAGAGGCGGTGGGCGACCCCCGCGTTGACGGTGTTATCGGTCATGGTGTCAGTGCCTCACTTGATCAGGCCGAAGAGGATGGCGAGCGGCGGGATGGCGAACCCGACGACGACGAGCGCTGCGACGGCGTTCCCGGTGGCCTTGGCGCGCCGGTACTTCGCCGGGGTGCCCGTGAGGCCGAGGGTCTGCTGTGCACTGAACACACCGTGCGCGAGGTGCAGGCCGAGCGCGCCGAGGGCGAGCAGGTAGATCAGGGTCATCCACGGAACCTGGAAGCTCGCGACGACGAGCTGGTAGGGGTTGTTCTCGATGTCCGGGCCCTGGGCGTCGGGGTTGACCGAGATCTTCATGATCGTGAAGTGCAGCAGGTGCCAGACGATGAAGAGGATGAGGAAGACCCCGCCCCACCGCATCCACGCGGTGCGCATCGCCGTCTTGGCGGCGGCGTACTTCGTGCGCCGTGCGGTGCCGGCCCGGCTCCACAGCGCGAACGCCGCGTAGATGTGGCCGATGACCGCCACGATCAACACGACGCGCACGATCCACAGCAGCCCCTCGTAGGGCAGGATCGGCTCGCCGAAGGTGCGCAGGTGATGGGCGTAGGTGTTGAACGCCTCCTCCCCCGCCAAGGTCTTGAGGTTGCCGTACATGTGCAACAGGACGTACCCGACGAACACCAGCCCGGACCCCGCCATGAGGGTCTTGAGGGCGATGGTGGTGCGGCGGGCCGACGCCGGACGTGAGGGAGCTGTCGTAGTGGCCACGGCAGCAACCTAGCGCGGCGCGCCGCCCGGCGGCAGGTCAGGTGAACCTTGGCGGGTGTGAGGTTCGCCAATTACCCGCCGGTAGACATGACGACGCCCGGCATCCGAGGTGGGATGCCGGGCGTCGTGCGGTCAGGTCACTCGGTGTGGGTGGGCGCGTGGTCGTGGTCGTGCAGGCCACCCTGGGACGAGCCTGAATCGCCGCCAGCGCCCGACGTTCCCGCTCCGTCGCCCGAGACGGGCGGGAAGTTGCCCTTGCCCGGGCGCCCGTTGACGTCCGAGGTGTTCATCGCGTACTGGAGCACGCTGAACCCGATGGCATCGGAGTTGACCTCGAGGGCATGGTCGTTGTTGTTCGCGTAGGTGTCGCAGGCCAGGTGGTAGCACGGGTCGTACTGCTGGCCCGCCGTGCCGCCCCAGAGGGCCGCCTCCTCGACGGACTTGACTCCCTCCGCGCCCGTGAACAGACCGCCGGACGGAATGCCGATCTCGATGAACGGCCCGTAGTCCGAGCGTCCCGAGAAGTCGGTGCCCTTGAACGGCTCGCCGACCTTGGCGTAGAAGGCCTCGAAGGTCTTCTCGATCTGTGCCGAACCCTCCGGCCCGGCTGGGGCGTCTCCGGGTAGACCCGTGCCGTCGGAGTTGTCACCGTCGTAGACGAAGAAGACGTGGTTGGGCGAGCCGACCATGTCGAAGTTCAGGTAGAGGGCGATCTGGTCCCGCTCGGCCTCGCTGAGGTTGGTGACGTAGTACCTGGAGCCCACGAGACCGGACTCCTCGGCGCCCCACCACGCGAAGCGCACGGCGTTCACCGGCCGCACCTTGGCCATCTGCTCGGCCACCTCGAGGATGGCCGCCGAGCCGGAGCCGTTGTCGTTGATGCCCGGCCCGGCGTTGACCGAGTCGAGGTGGGCGCCGGCCATGACGACGTTGTCGGTGCTGCCGCTCGTCTGGGCGAAGACGTTGTACGTCGTCGCCTGGCCGCGGAAGGTTTCGGCCTTGACGCGCATGGTCAGGCCGGCCGTGGCCGCGAGCTCCGCACCGGCGGCTTGGGTCACCGCCATGACGGGAATGTCGAGGGTGAAGTCGTTGCCGAGGGTCCCGTTGATGACGCCCGCCTGGTTGTTCCAGATGATGACGGCGGAGGCGCCTGCGTTGTAGGCGTTGGTCGACTTGATGGCAAAGGTGC
This sequence comes from Ornithinibacter sp., assembly GCF_035443565.1. Taxonomy (NCBI): domain Bacteria; kingdom Bacillati; phylum Actinomycetota; class Actinomycetes; order Micrococcales; family Intrasporangiaceae; genus Ornithinibacter; species Ornithinibacter sp. The sequence goes on from NZ_DAORSO010000198.1 coordinate 2,683, forward strand.
AGGTGCCCCGCTGGACGAGCGCGATGTTGCCGGCCGCGAAGCCGGCGAAGTCGCTGGCATCGCAACCCTCGTTGCCGCTGCCGGCGTCGGCCGGCCTGCTGACCGACGCGGTGACGTCGCCGCTGCCGGAGTAGCTGAGGAACGTCGTGGCGACGGGCCCGGCCGGCGGCGGCGCCACCCGCTCGAGCACCGGCGGGCTGAGCGAGATGAAGGTCTGGAACGTGAAGGGCTGGACCCGAGGGGTGTACCCGGCCTTCTTGAGCCGCTCGACGACGTAGTCGACGGATTCGTCGTACCCGGGGCTACCCGACACCCTGGTGCCCCCGTTGGCGTCGGCGATCGACTGCAAGGCCTTCTGGTGCTCACGCACACCCTCGAGGGTGATGCACTCCATGAGCTTGGCGTGCGTGTTGTTCACCCGCGTGTCACACGCCGGGGAGGGCTTCGGCGCCGCCTGCACCAGCGGTGTGAACGACAACGCGCTGGCAGCGGCGGCGGCGACGACGGCGCCGATCCGCAGGGAGGTTCGAGACATGTGCTGATCTCCGTGGTGTCCGAGGTGGTGCCCGGGATGGGTGGCGTGGCGCACCGCGTCGCAGCACCCGTGGATCCCGCCAGAGTAGGGAGAACCCCCCGATCCGTAAAGACCTC
>NZ_DAORSO010000199.1:0-3332 GCF_035443565.1 Ornithinibacter sp.
GAGCTGGGCTGGACAGCGGTGGTCCCGCGCGTCGGCGAGCGCGTTCGGCTGGACTGACGACGGGTGGACTGCACGAAGTCGGGGTGATCACCCCGATTTCGTGCAGTCTGCGTCGTGCAGTCCCGCGGCAGCAGGACCGTCAGGCCGGGGTGATGGTGCTCGTGTCGATGACGGCCCGGTAGCGCACGTCACCGTCGACCACCCGGTCCCAGACCTCGTTGACATCGGCCGCTGACACGACCTCGATCGTCGCGGCGATGCCGTGCTCGGCGCAGAAGTCGAGCATCTCCTGGGTTTCGGCGATCCCACCGATCGACGACCCGGCGACGGCCTTGTTGCCACCGATGAGCGACCCCGGGGAGATCGAGTACGGCGACGGCGGGAGCCCGACGTTGACCACGACCCCGTTGGGCTTGAGCAGTCGCACGTAGTCGGCGATCGGGATGTCCGCGCTCACCGTGTTGAGCACGATGTCGAAGGTGCCCTTGGCCGCGCGCATCGCGTCCGGGTCGCTCGTGGCGATGTGGGCACGCGCACCCAGCGCAACGGCATCCGCCGCCTTGGCGTCCGAGCGCGAGATGGTCGTGACGGTGGCGCCCATCGCCGCAGCGATCTTCACCCCCATGTGTCCCAGGCCGCCGACACCGACGACCGCGACCGAGCGGCCGGTGCCCGCGCCCCAGCGACGCAGCGGGGAGTAGGTCGTGATGCCGGCGCACAGCAGCGGCGCGGCGACGTCGAGCTCGAGCGCATCGGGGATGCGCAGCACCATGCGCTCGCTCACGACGACCTCCTGGGCGTAGCCGCCCATCGTCCACTCGCCGTCGTACCCCTTGGAGTTGTAGGTACCCACGGAGGGCTTCGTGCAGAACATCTCCATGCCGTCCTTGCACGGCTCGCACTCACCGCACGAGTCGACGAGGCAGCCGACGCCGACCCGGTCACCGACGGAGTGCCGCGTCACCTCGGCGCCCACCTCGAGCACCGTGCCGGCGATCTCGTGGCCGACGGTCAGCGGGAAGTGCGCCGGGCCCCACTCCTCGCGCACGGTGTGGATGTCGGAGTGGCAGATGCCGGCATACGCGATGGCGATGCGGATGTCGTCGGGGCGCAGGTCGCGGCGCTCGATGGTCCCCTGGCGGAAGCCGGAGGTCGCGGAGTCGGCGATGAGGGCAGGTGTCGTGGTGGGCATGTCAGCACAGTACGTCCGAAGCACCCTGCTTATTCCGGTGCGAGCAGGGGGGTGCTCAGGTCGCTGCCAGCAGGGACGCCGCGACCTCGCGGTAGGCCTTGGCGCCCTTGGACGTGCGCGAGGTCGAGAGGATGGAACGCCCCACGGCCGGGGCCTCCGCGAACCGCACGGTCTTGGGGATCGGGGGTGACAGGACGGGGATGCCGTACCGCTCACCGACGTCGTCGAGCACCTCGCGCGCGTGGTTGCTGCGGCCGTCGAACAACGTCGGGAGGATGCCGATGACCTTGAGCTTCTTGTTCAGGATGCGCTTGACGTCGCGCACGGTGTCGAGCAGCTGGCCGACCCCGCGGTGGCCGAGCATCTCGCACGGCATCGGGATGATCAGGCCCTGGGCCGCGGTGAGCGCGTTGAGCGTCAGCACCCCGAGGCTCGGTGAGCAGTCGAGCAGGATGATGTCGTAGTCGCGCCGCACGGCATCCAGCGCGGACTGCAGCACGTACTCGCGGGCCGGGCGCGAGAGCAGCACGGCTTCGGCTCCCGCGAGGTCGATCGTGCTCGGCACGAGGTGGATGCCCTCCTCGCAGTGCACGATGACGTCGGCCACCTCGACTCCGCCGACGAGCACGTCGTGCACAGACGACTCGACGGTGTCGGGGTCGACACCGAGGCTGAAGGTCAGGCAGGCCTGGGGGTCGAGGTCGACGAGGAGGACCCGCCGACCCTGCTCGGCGAACGCCGCCCCGAGCGAGGCGACGGACGTGGTCTTGGCCACTCCGCCCTTCTGGTTCGCCAGGGCGATGATCGTGGCCTTGCGCTTGGGCGCCATCGGGAAGCCTTTCCGGGGTCCGCGGGCAGTGGCCCCGATTGTGTCACTCGTGGTGGGCGTGGCCGTCCAATGCCCCGTCGGCGAGCACGAAGTGCCTGAAGGCCTCCCCCGAGGGCAGGAGAGGGCGACCACGAACCCAGGCCACACCCACCTCACGCTGCGCCCCGGGGTCCACGATGGGCAGCAGGCGGCTGCGGGCGAACGTCGTGGGAGCCGGCAACCCCATCGCCGGCACGACGGCCACGCCCAGACCGGCCGCGACCAGGCCGCGCACGGTGAGCAGGTCGTCGGCCTCGAGCTCGACCTCCGGCTCGAACCCTGCGGCGTGACAGAGGTCGAGGGTCTGGCCCCGCATGCCCGAGGGGGCCCGCCGCATGATGAACGGCTCGGAGGCGACGTCGCTCAGAGACACCTCGTCGCGGGCCGCGAGCGGGTGGCCGAGCCCGACAGCGAGGACCAGCGGCTCGACGAGCACGCGCCTCCACTCGACGTCGGGCCCGTGCACGCGGTGCGTGGTGAGCTCGACATCGGCTGAGCGGGTCGCGAGGTGCTGGGAGACCCGGCCGCTCTCACCGACGGCCGTGCGCAACAGCACGAACTTCACCCGCGGGTGCCCGCGGCGAAAGTCGGTGATGAGGCGCGGGACGAGCCACGACCCCAGGCTGAGCGGGAATGCGAGCGTCACCACGCCCGCCTCGGGGTCGACGAGTTCACTGACCGCGGCGAGCCCGTCGTCGAGGTCGTTGACGAGGGAGTCGACGTGGCGCTTGAAGGCCGCCCCGGCGTGGGTCATCCGCAGGACCCGGCCGGATCGGCGCAGCAACGGTGTGCCAACCTCCTTCTCGAGGCGGGCCAGTGCTCGGGAGACCCCGGGTTGGCTCACGCCGAAGACCTCGCTGACCTCGGTCACGGTGTAGCCGTCGGCCACGAGTTGGAACCATCGCAGGGCGTCAGTGTCCATTACATGACCATACCGCATGGTTCGTATGTCTGGATTTCATTGGACGCATGACTTGTGGATCGCGACACTGGATACATGAACACCTCAACCCTGTGGACCACCGTCAAGGACGAGCTGCGCGAGCGCCGCGAGGCCCGCGCCGCCGAAGCCGCCCTGCGCGCCGACCTGGCCAACTACCGCACCCCCTCCGACATCGAGGACCTCCTCGCCTCCGTGGACTCGCACGACACCCCCGAGGCCGAGATGATCCGCGACGTCCTCATGGACAACCTGCGCACCTACCACCAGCGTCGCGCGTTCACGGCCTGACCGTTCGATAGAGGACGTGGCGGCGCACCGGGTGCCCCACG
>NZ_DAORSO010000200.1:0-3322 GCF_035443565.1 Ornithinibacter sp.
GCCGAGGTGAAGTAGCCAGCAGGGCTCGCCGTGAGTGCGGAAGTGGTTGCCAGGGCAGCCACTTCCGCACTCACGGCGAGGTCGTGAGGTTGGCGCGGCGGGCTTCGAGGGCCTCGCGCCGGTGGGCGTTGCCGTGGAGGGCGACGTAGGTGTCGCCGAACCGGGAGAGCAGGTCGTCGTCGAGTCGGCGCACCGCACCGGGCGGGTACCTGTAGCCCATCGCCGCCGTCACCGCCGAGCTGTCGACGTCGCGCAACGTGGCACTCAGCTCGTCCAGCGAGGCGATGCCGAGCTCGAGGAGCAGCCCCGAGATCCACTCGTAGTGGTCGGTGCGTGACCACCCGGCGCTGGAGTAGCGCCCGGCGAGGAAGGTCGCGAGCTCCTGGGCACTGATGCGCGGGTCGAGCTCGTCACCCGCCCCGACGCTGCTGTCGCCCAGCCCGGCCTGCAGGCGGTCGCGGATCGCCCCGAACTCGCGGTCGGCGAGCTCGATCAGCCCCGCCGCCAGGGTGAACCGGCGATCGAGGTCGGGCACCTGCTCGGGCGGCACCGTCCCCTTGTAGCGGATGTCGTGCTCGAACTCCGCCCACGCGTGCTGGAGCACCGTCCGCAGCTGGATCGACGCGCAGGTCAGCGGTTCGTATGCCGTCGGGTCGCCCGCCGCTGACACCCCGGCATCCCCGGTGGCGCGGGAGACGAGCAGGTGTCGACTCGCGTAGCCGAAGCGACCGGCGGCGGCGGTCTCCTCCCCGAGGTCACGGTCGTCGAGCACGGTGAACTGCTCGGCGAGCAGCTCGGCCACGGCGTCGATGTCACGCTGCACGTAGGTGATGACCCGCACGCCCACCTGGTCGGTGACCGCGACGAGCGGGTCTGCTCCGGGGTCCGCAGCGAGGATGCCGCGCGCCTTGGCCGTGAAGGACGGCACCGACTTCGTGCGGCCGGTGACGGTGAGGTAGTTGATGCCCGCCTCGTCGATGATGCCGGTGACGAGCGCGACGAACTCGTCGGTGGCGGCGATCAGCTGGTCGCGCATGGCCACGTAGTCCGCAACGGCACGGTCGAGACGGCGCATGGACATGGGCCCACTGTCCCACGTGACTCGTCGGCCCGCCGCTCGCGCCGGCTCGCTGGCGTCAGCGCCGGTGCACCCGCAGCAGGGTGCTCTTGCCGAACAGGCTCTCGACGAGGTCGACCGCGAGGGTCGAGGTCTGGCTGCGCACGTCGAGTGCCGGGTTGAGCTCGACGATGTCCAGGCTGCCCAGTCGCCCGGTGTCGGCGATCATCTCCATGCACAGGTGGGCCTCGCGGTAGGTCGGCCCACCACGCACCGGGGTCCCGACCCCCGGGGCGATCGAGTCGTCCAGGAAGTCCAGGTCGAGGCTGACGTGCAGGTGGGTGTTCTCGTCGACCCCCTTGAGGGCCATCTCCATGGCGTGCCGCACCCCGATCTCGTCGAGGTAGCGCATGTCGAACACCTCGACCTCGTGCTCCGCGAGCAGGTGCTTCTCACCGAGGTCGACGTCGCGCAGGCCGATCTCCCGCACGTCGTGCGGGTCGACGGCGGGCACGGCCCCCGAGAGGTTGAGCAGGGGCTCGGGCCCGTTGCCGGTGAGGACCGCGACCGGCATCCCGTGCATGTTGCCGGAGGGGGTGATGGAGGCGGTGTTGTAGTCGGCGTGCGCGTCGAACCACAGCACGCGCAACCGCTTCCCCGTCTCGCGGCAGTGCCGTGCCGCGGCCGAGATCGAGCCGATGGCCAGGCAGTGGTCGCCGCCGAGCATGATCGGTAGCCGCCCTCCGACGAGCTCGGCGTAGACCGCGTCGAACACCGCGTGGTTCCACGCCGTGACCTCCGCGAGGTGGCGGTAGCCGTCGACCGCGAATGCCCCCGGGTTGTCCGGGCCGGTGACGTCACCGCAGTCGTGCACCTCGGACCCGAAGCGCTCGAGGGACTCCTGGATGCCGGCGAGCCGCAGCGCGGCCGGGCCCATCCGGCATCCGAGCACGCTGGCACCCACGTCGGTGGGTGCCCCGATCAGACTGATGTGGTCCATCGCTCTCTCCCTTGGTCAGTCGACGTCTCGGCGCAGGAGGTCGTCCCACGTCTCGCGGCGCACGACGACCCGCCAGCTGCCGCCCGAGGCGAAGACCACGGGGACCCGGCGGTTGCCGTTGTAGTTGTTGGCCATCGTGTGGCAGTAGGCGCCGGTGGCGGGGACGACGAGCAGGTCTCCGACCGCGGGATCGGCCAGCGGCACCCCGGCCACGAGGACGTCGCCGCTCTCGCAGTGCCGCCCGACGACCTGGCACTGCTCGCCGGCGCCGTCGAAGCGCCCGACGATGCCGGCCTCGAACCGTTGGTCGTACAGCGCCACCTCGAGGTTGTCGCCCATCCCCCCGTCGACGGCGACGAACGTGTGAGTGCCGCGCTTGACGGTGACCACCCGGTAGAGCGTGCACGCAGCCTCGGCGACCATGCTGCGCCCGGGCTCGATGATGAGCTGCGCCTGCGCGGGCAGGTGAGCGCGCGCCGCGCCGACGAGGGCGTCGAGGTAGTCCGGGATGCCGGCCGGCTGGTCGCTCCACGTGTAGCGCGCCCCGAGCCCGCCGCCGAGGTCGTAGACGGGGAACTCCCCGAGCCCGGCGATGCCGGCCACCGCCTCGACGGCCTGTGCGAACGGCTCGGTCTCCATGATCTGCGACCCGACGTGCAGGTGCAGGCCGCGCATCCGCAGCACCGGTGACGCCTCGATCCGGGCGATGAGCGGCACGGCCTGGGCCGGCGCGAGGCCGAACTTGCTCCCGTCGTGGCCGGTCAGCACGCTGGCGTGGGTGTCAGCGGTCACCCCGGGGATCACCCGCACGAGCACGTCCATCCTCTGCCCGCGGGGGATGGCCGCCTCGAGCCGGTCGACGTCGTCGGCGTTGTCGACGACGACCAGCCCCAGCCTGTTCTCGACGGCGAGGGCGATCTCGTCGTCGAGCTTGGCGTTGCCGTGCAGCACCAGGGATGCCGGGTCGGCACCGGCCTTGAGGGCCGTGACGATCTCGCCGCCACCGGCGACGTCGAGCCCCAGCCCTTCCTGCACCATGACGCGCTGGACGGCGGTGCAGGGGAAGGACTTCGACGCGAACACCACCCTGCTGTTCGGCCACCGACTGGCGAGGCCGTCGGCGTAGGCCCTGGCCCGGGCGCGCAGGGCGTCCTCGGCGACGATGATCGCCGGGGTGCCGACGTCAGCGGCGATGTCGTCCAGGCGTGCGCCACCCACCCGGGCGACACCGTCGGCATCCACGGTGGTCCCGGGTGGGAGCAGGT
>NZ_DAORSO010000201.1:0-3308 GCF_035443565.1 Ornithinibacter sp.
CCGGGCTGACAGGATGGCGTCATGCGGCGGATCATCCAGAGCAAGAAGCTCCAGCACGTGCGGTACGACGTCCGGGGGCCGATCCTCGTCGAGGCCCAGCGGCTCGAGGCCGAGGGGCACGAGATCCTCAAGCTCAACATCGGCAACACGGCCCCGTTCGGGTTCAAGGCGCCGGAGTCGATGGTCGCCGACATCGTGCACAACCTGCCCGACAGCCAGGGCTACTCGGATTCACGCGGCATCTACTCGGCCCGCACCGCCGTCGCGCAGTACTACCAGTCGCGCGGGCTGACCGAGACCGGCGTCGACGACGTCTTCATCGGCAACGGTGTCTCCGAGCTGATCTCGATGGTGCTGCAGGCGTTCGTCGACGACGGCAACGAGATCCTCGTCCCGGCGCCGGACTACCCGCTGTGGACCGGCGCGGTGTCGCTGTCGGGGGGCACCCCCGTGCACTACCGGTGCGACGAGAACAACGGCTGGAACCCCGACCTCGAGGACATCGAGTCCAAGATCACCCCGAACACCCACGCGATCGTCATCATCAACCCGAACAACCCCACCGGCGCCGTGTACTCGCCCGAGACGGTGCGGGACCTGGTCGACATCGCCCGCCGCCACGACCTCGTCGTCATGGCCGACGAGATCTACGAGAAGATCATCTTCGACGACGCCGTGCACCACCACGCCGCGACCTTCGCCGAGGACGACGTGCTCTGCCTGACCTTCAGCGGGCTCTCCAAGGCCTACCGGGTGTGCGGCTACCGGGCCGGCTGGGTCATGGTGTCGGGGCCGAAGCACCTGGCCTCGGACTTCCTCGAGGGTCTGACCCTGCTGGCGAACATGCGCATGTGCGCCAACGTGCCGGCGCAGCACGCGATCCAGACCGCCCTCGGTGGCTACCAGTCGATCACCGAGCTCGTCGTGCCCGGCGGCCGGTTCTACGAGCAGAGCAAGCTCGCCTCCCGACTGCTCAACGAGATCCCCGGGGTGTCGTGCGTCGAACCGATGGGTGCGCTCTACTGCTTCCCGCGCCTGGATCCGGAGGTCTACCCGATCGAGAGCGACGAGGCGTTCGTCATCGACCTGCTGCGCGCCAAGAAGATCCTCGTGACGCACGGCACCGGGTTCAACTGGTTCGAGCCCGACCACTTCCGGCTCGTGACGCTGCCCGATGTCGACATGCTCACCGAGGCCATCGGCCGCATCGCCGACTACCTCGAGACCATCCGGGACTGACCCCCTTATGCTCGGGGGATGCGCCGCCGCACCCCCCGTCCCGTCCCGGACGTGTTCGAGACCTTCGCCCACCGGGTGGACGACTCGGCCGAGGCGCCTCTGCAGGCCCCGGATGCCGGCACGGTCGCGCGATCGGCCGGCATCGGCCTCGCGCTCATGGTGCTGACCTCGGTCGCCTTCGTCCTGGGCGCTGGGGTGGCCTCGCGCTCGCGGCCGGACCTCGTGTTCTCGCACCTGGGCTGGGAGGGTCTGGCCATCGTCGGCTGGTCGCTGCTCTGGGGTGCGCTCGCCGCCGCCGTGGTGCTCGCGATCAGCGTCGTCATCGTCGGGATGCCGTGGGTGCGGCGTCAGCGTGGGGCGTCGCGGTCGGACGGATCTGGGTCCTCGACCCCGACCTCGACGCCGTAGGACCAGCCCGGCTTGAGCGGCAGGGTGTCACCGCTCCAGAACCGGCCGGGGTCGTACCAGTTCATCGGGACGTCGTCGTGCAGGATGCCCATCTCCTCCAGGGTCACTCCCACGACCTCGGCGCAGTAGGCCGCCTCGGGGCGCACGGCCTTCTCGCGGGCCGCCTTCTTTGACAGGTAGCCGTCGCGGCCCCTCAGCCAGCGCCAGGCCATTCCGGCCGTCGTCGGGAAAGAGACGCCGTTCAGGCGCGCGATGGTGCGCAGCACGGCATCCTCCTGCTCGCGCCCGACCTCGGGCGTCAGCTGGCGAACCCAGGCCCCCTGCCCGTACTTGACCTGCCAGGTGGTGACGGCTTCTCGCAGGTCGTGCAGCTGCACCCCGCGGTGGTGGTCACCGGTCCAGTGGTCACGCAGTGACCGACCGAGCTCGGCGTGCCACATGAGCGGGGGCAGGTCGTCGAGGACGACGGCCATGCCGACGTGGTTCACCGGCGCGTTGCTCGCCGTCTGGATCACCCGGTCGGCGACCGACCCACCGCGGAACAGCCAGAGGTCACCGGTGCGGGTGGCCTCGACCGCGACGTCGAGCGGGACGGTCTCGGGGCGGGGCAGCCTCGGCAGGGGCACGGTGATGGGCATGGGCACAGTCTGCCCAATACGCTGAGTCACATGGCTCCCTCGAACCGCGTGTGGAAGATCGCCGGCATCGCTGGCCTCGTCGGCGTCGTCACGACGGGTGCGCTCGTCGCCCGCAACGAGCGCGAGCGCCGTGCGTACACCCCTGACGAGGTGCGCGACCGGCTCCAGCAGCGCCTGGCCGAGACGGACAAGGCGACCAGCAGCGACCGCTGACTCCTGCCGCCCGGACCCGCACTCATTGCACTCCAGCCACCGGTCGGAGCGTGGCTCAGCCAGCCGCGGCGTCGGTCGCCACGAGGGCCTCGAGCCGCTCGTAACCCTCGGCCATGCCGTGCTCCATGCCCGACTCGACCATGGCGTCGCGGCCCTCGACCGTGCGGCCGATGCTGCGACCGCGCAGGCGGGTGCGGCCGTCGCCGAGGTCCTCGAACCACATGAACTCCAGGGCGACCTCGTCGGAGGCGCCGTCGAACTCGAAGGTCTGGAGGGCGAACTCGTTCTCGCGGATGCTGTGGAACACCCCACGGAAACCGAACGTGCCGTACTCGGTGGCGTGCGTGTAGGCGTAGCCCCCGCCGGTGGTGAAGTCCCAGCGGTCGATCTCCATCTGGATGCCGTTCGGGCCGAGCCACAGCTTGACCTTCTCGGGGTCGCGGTGCGCGTCGAAGACGGCGGCCACGGGGGCGTCGAACTCGCGGGTGAAGTCGATCCACGGCATCCCGGCCGGGACGTCGAGGTGCAGGCTGTTGCTCATGTGTGCTCCTGGGGGGTGCTGGGCGCGACCGACTCGGGGTCGGCGGCGAGGAGGGCGTCGAGGCGGCGGAACTGCTGCTCGTGGATCAGCCGGTAGCCGTCGATCCAGGCCGTCAGCGCCTCGAGCGCCGAGGGGTTGAGGTGCACCGGACGGCGCTGGGCCTGCCGGGTGCGGGTGACCAGGCCCGCGTGCTCGAGGACCTGGATGTGCTTCGAGACCGCCTGGAGGCTGATCTCGAAGGGCTCGGCGATCTCGTTCACCGTGGCCGG
>NZ_DAORSO010000202.1:0-3272 GCF_035443565.1 Ornithinibacter sp.
AGGTGGGGCTGTACACCGTGCTCGTCTTCATGACCCAGCGCCTGCTGTGGCCGCTCACCGACATCGCCGAGGTCCTCGACCTCTACCAGCGGGGGAGGGCGTCGACGGCGCGCATCCTCGAGCTGCTCGCGGTCCCAATCACCGTTCACGCCGGCACCCGAACGGTGCCGCGGCCGGTGCGTGGCGGGCTCGAGCTGAGGGGAGTGCGCGCCGGGTACGGCGACGGGCCCGATGTGCTGCACGGCGTCGACCTCGTGATCCCCGCGGGTCAGACCCACGCGATCGTCGGTGCGACCGGCTCTGGCAAGTCCACGCTGCTGCGCCTGCTCCTGCGCTTCGACGACCCCCGCTCGGGAGAGGTGCTGCTCGACGGCATCGACGTGCGCGACCTGGACTGGGACTCCCTGCGCGGCTCGATGGGTTACGTCGCCCAGGACGTCTACATGTTCGCTGGCACGATCGCCGAGAACATCGCCTACGGTCGGCCCGATGCCTCGCAGGAGCAGATCATCGGTGCCGCCCGTGACGCTGCGGCGATGGAGTTCATCGACGCTCTTCCCGACGGTCTCGACACGTGGGTCGGGGAGCGGGGGGTGACCCTCTCGGGAGGTCAGCGCCAGCGTCTCGCCCTGGCTCGGGCGCTGTTGCGTGACCCGGCGGTCGTCGTGCTCGACGAGGCGACGAGCGCGGTGGACAACGAGACCGAGGCAGCCATCCAGCGTGCGCTCGGCGTGGCCACCGCTGAGCGCACGACGGTGGTGGTGGCCCATCGGCTCTCCACGGTCAGGCACGCCGATCGCATCTGGGTGCTCGACCAGGGCGTCGTGCGTGAAGCCGGCACCCACGACGAGCTCGTGGCGAGCGATGGCGCCTATGCCGCGCTGTGGCGCGTGCAGACCGGTGATGCTGCAGATTGATCTGCACCAAGAGCACCACCACGGATGCCGCGGGGCCACTGTTGTCCTCGAGGGTGCCGCCCGGCATCCACCGCGGGGTTGGGAGGGCGACATGGGTGCGACGGTGGACACGGAAGCAGCCGCGAACGACGGCGGGGATGCCGTGGCGGGGGAGGAGCGGACCGAGCTCAAGCGGGCGATCGGGCCGAAGTTGTTGCTGCTGTTCATCGTCGGAGACATCCTCGGCACCGGTGTCTACTCACTGACCGGGCGGGTGGCGAGCGAGGTCGGTGGCGCCGCGTGGGCTCCGTTCATCGTTGCGTTCGCGGTGGCCCTGGTCACGGCGTTCAGCTACCTCGAGCTCGTCACGAAGTACCCGAAGGCGGCCGGTGCGGCCCTGTACACGCACAAGGCGTTCGGCATCCACTTCCTCACCTTCCTCGTGGCCTTCACCGTCATGTGCTCCGGAGTCACCTCGGCGTCCACCGCCGCCAACGCGTTCGCCGCAAACCTCGCCGACGGTTTCGGTCTCGACGGTGAGAACAGCACCCTCGTGCTCGGCATCGCCCTGGCGTTCATGCTCCTCGTCGCTGCGGTGAACTTCCGGGGCGTCAGCGAGAGCGTCAAGGCCAATGTCGTCCTCACGGCGGTCGAGCTCTCCGGCCTGCTGCTCGTCATCCTCGTCGGCATCTACGCCGCGACCGGTGGCAAGGCCGACTTCTCCCGGGTCACCGTCTTCGACACGGCGGGCGACAAGAGCGTCTTCCTCGCGATCACCGCCGCCACGTCCTTGGCGTTCTTCGCCATGGTGGGCTTCGAGGATGCCGTGAACATGGCCGAGGAGACCCACGACCCGGTGCGCAACTTCCCGAAGATGATGCTGACCGGGCTCGGGATCACGGGGCTGATCTATGTGCTCGTCGCCATCTTCTCGGTGGCCCTGGTTCCGGTCGGCGAGCTGGGGGAGGGCGACACCCCGCTGACCAAGGTCATCTCCGCGGGCCTACCCGACTTCCCTGCTGACAGCGTCTTTCCGTTCATCGCGATGTTCGCGGTGGCCAACTCGGCGCTGATCAACATGCTCATGGCCAGTCGGCTCATCTACGGCATGGCCCGTCAGGACGTTCTGCCGCCGGTGCTCGGGTGGGTGCACCGCGGGCGGCAGACCCCGTGGGTCGCCATCGTCTTCACGACTGTCATCGCGTTCGGGCTCATCACCTTCGTGAGCACGAGCGACAGTGACGTCGTCCCGGCGCTCGGTGGCACGACGGCCCTGTTGCTCCTCGCGGTGTTCACCGTCGTCAACATCGCGGTTCTGGTCCTGCGGCGCGACCCGATCAACCGCAAGCACTTCGTGACGCCGACCGTGCTGCCGGTCATCGGTGCGCTGGCGTGCTTCTTCTTCACCCTGCCGGTCACCGGGCGCGACCCGATCCAGTACACGATCGCGGCGTGGCTGCTCGGCATCGGCGTGGTGCTGTGGGCGTTGACCTGGGCTGCCAACCGGGCGTTCTTCGGCAAGAAGACCTACCTGCGCGACCCGGAGGACCTCGCGCCCGACGACGCGCCGAAGAACTGACGCAGGACGGTCAGGAAAGCGGGCCGGTCGACTCGCGCACGATGAGCTCGGTCGGCAGCACGACCTCGTCGGTCGGCTCGTCATCATCGAGCAGGGCGCGCAGGAGCAGTTCTGCGGCGGCCCGGCCCTGGGCAGCGACGTCCTGGCGCACCGTGGTCAGACCCAGGACCTCGGAGAGGAGGTAGTCGTCGATGCCGATGACGGACAGGTCGCCGGGCACGGACAACCCGAGGCGGCGGGCGCTCTCGCGCACCCCGATGGCCATCTCGTCGGATGCCGCGACGATGGCGGTCGGTCGGTGCTCACTGGTCAGCAGCGAGGTGCTGTCGCGGGCGGCGGCCTCGGCGGTCCAGTCCGAGTTCAGGATCCATTCCGGCGCGCAGGTCAGGCCGAACTCGACGACACACTCCTTGAAGGCCTCGAGGCGGTCCTGCGGGGTCTGGATGTGGGCGACGTTGGCGGGAACGGAGCCGATGTAGCCGATCCGGGTGTGGCCAAGGCCGGCCAGGTGTTCCACCGCCGTGCGCATGGCGAGCCGGTCATCGATGCGCACGCAGGCCCGACCGGGAACCGGTGAGCCGATCGTGACCAGGGGCAGGCCGAGCCGTTCGACGAGGTCGACCTCCTCGTCCGTCATCGGCACGTTGAGCATGATGATGCCGTCGACCCGCTTCCAGAGCATGTTCTGGGTCAGCGTGAGCCGCTGGTCGTAGGTTTCGTCCTCGAGGTCGAAGAGGATGACGTGGTGGCCCTGCGCCCGCAGGGACTTCTCGATGGCGCTCACGAGGGTCGCGAAG
>NZ_DAORSO010000203.1:0-3257 GCF_035443565.1 Ornithinibacter sp.
CGACGGCCACGAGCGACTTGCCCGAGCCGGTCGGGGTCGCGAGCACGACGTGGGCGCCACCGGCCAGGGCGAGCACCGCCTCCTCCTGGGCGGGGTACAGGGTCAGGCCCTGCTCACCGGCCCAGTCGAGGAAGACGTCGAAGGCCGCGTCCGCCGCGGAGGTGGCACCGGCATCCGATGCGGTGGTGGCACCGGCACCCGAAGCGGTGGAGGCACGGGCCAGGCGGTCGGTGAGGGTCATCGCCCCCAGTCTCCCCCACCGGCCGCCGACCTTCGCCCCGCGGGGAGTCAGGAGGGGGGTTCGTGGTTGGTCTCCCACGACCGTCGGACGAGCTCGGTGAGTACCCCGCGGTCGATGGCGTCGAGGCGCTTGACGTAGAGGCAGCCCTTGCCGGTGGTGTGCGGCCCGAGCCGCTCGAGCAGGTCGGCGTTGCTGCCGTAGAACGTCAGCCCGTAGAGGGTGAGCGCGGCCTTGCGCGGCGAGAGCCCGACCGCGAACCACTCGTGTTCCTTGCCGTCGGCCGTGCGGTACGGCTGGCGGCCGAAGCCGACCATGGTCGGCCCCCACATCCGTGGCTCGGCGCCGGTCACCTCGCGCATGAGGTCGAGCGCCTCGAGGGCGTCGGCCCGACGGCGCTGGTCGGGGACGGCATCCAGGTAGGCCGTGACGTCGGCATCGGTCGGGTGGGTCTTCCGGTCGCTCGCGCCTGCTGCCATCGCGGCCTCCTCGTCATCGACCCGTTGGCCGTCGAACCCACGGTAGGCGTGGCCCGGGTGATCGGGAAGACAGCACCGGTGTCTGGTGCCCCGGGCCGGCCGCTGCGACGCTGGAGGGTGGAAGGCAAGGGATGCACGATGGTGGAGATTCAGCTGACCGACGTTCCCCCCGAGACCGTGGCGATGGTGCGCCGCGTCGTCCCGATGGGGGACCTGACCAGGTTCTTCGGTGAGGCGTTCGAGCGGATCGCCGGGGCGGTTCCCGAGGCGGGTGGCGCGATCGCCGGCCCACCCTTCGGCTGGTACCACGGGATGCCGGGTGACACGGTCGACGTCGCCGCCGGCTTCCCGGTGTCCGGGGACGTGCACGTGCCCGACGGTGGCGTCGTCGTGGTCGAGCGTCCCGGTGGCCGGGCGCTCGTGGCGATGCACGTCGGGTCCTACGACGGCCTGGGTGAGACCTGGGGCGAGTTGCAGCGGCGAGCCGAGCAGGACTCCCTCGAGGCTCGCGAGGACTTCTGGGAGGAGTACCTCAGCGACCCCAGGGGAGACCCGTCGACGTGGCGCACCCGCCTCGTCATGCTCATCGCCTGAGCTCCCCGGCGCCGACGTGCTCGGTGAGCCACTCGACGAGCGGACGCACGGCCCGCCAGTCGGCGCGCACGTGGTCGACGACCTCGGGCGTCGACAGCCACACCGGCGCACCGTGCCCGCGCTTGGCGACCAGGCTCTTGAAGCGCATGAGCGCCAGCCTGGGGTGGTCGGCCGCGACGCCCCGGGGCCGCGTGGCCACCCGGTCACCGTCGAGCTCGAAGCCCTGGCCCACGAGCACGTCGGTGAGCCGTTCGAGGTCCTGGCCCGACCGGGGTGCGTCGACCGCCGCGCGCAGGCGAGCCACCTGGTCGGCGCCCGTGGGGTAGAAGCCGCCGCCGGTCATCAGCCCGTCGGCCCCGACCTGCACGTAGAACCCCATGCCCCGGGCGGTCGTCGCCAGGGCCCCCTGGTGGTCCTTGTACGGCGACTTGTCCGCGCTGAACCGCACGTCACGGTTCGGCCGGAAGACGTGCGCCGGGCCGAACTCGTCCTCGAGCGCCGCGAGCAGCGCCTCGAGCGGAGCCCGTACGGACTCGGTGTAGCGGGCCTTGTTCGCGTGCCACCAGGCGCGGCTGTTCTCGACGGCGAGGTCCTCGTAGAAGTCGAGGGCGTCGATGGGGATGCCGGTCTCGTCAGTCGGTGGGGCCACGTCGCCCACCCTGCCACGCGGTCGAGGGGAGGGAACACGCCGAGCGTGCGACTGGCCCCGTCTGCGTGTTGCCTCCCCTCGACCGGCGGGGTGCGAGGGCGGGGTGCGAGGGCGGGGTGCGAGGGCGGGGTGCGAGGGCGGGGTATCAGGATGCCGTCGGGGTGCTCCTCACCGGCATGATGCAGACACCCCGCCCCGCGACCCCGTCCCGCCCTGTGACCCCGTCACGCCGTCGTGCCAGCCGGTCCCGCCTGCGCCCAGCGCTCGTGCTCGCGACGGCGGGCGCGCTCGTGGCGACGACGGGTGCGGCAGTGCGCGCGGCATCCGACGAGCCGGAGATCCAGAGCGTCGAGCTGCGGCTCGAGGGCGGCCACTACACGGCCAAGGCGCTCTCCCGCGACACCGACGGCGACGGCTGGACGGACTGGGTCGAGCGGCTCCACGGCACCGACCCCAAGGACCCGGCGAGCCACCCGCTGGCCAGCCACGTCGAGATCGTCGGGACCACGGCCTACGTGCAGAACCGCGACCTTCCCGACCACCTCGTCGTCATCGACCTCGCGCTGCCCGAGGGGACGACGAAGACCGCCGACCTCATGGCCCTCGTCGGTGACCTCGTGGGGCTCTCGCCCACGGGCAAGTTGCGGGAACAGCTGACCGCAGGGCTGGCCGAGCTCGGCTCGGGGCGCCTCGAGGAGATCCTCAAGCTGGCCGACGAGGCGCACGGCAGCGTGGCGGACGGCGGCTTCCCCGGGCGGACCAACGGCATGGACGTCTCGCTCATCAGTGCCGGCCCGAACGACTGGGAGGCGTGGAAGAAGGTCATGGAGGCGGTGACCTTCGTCCAGAACAACGACATCGGGGTGGGGACGACGACCGACGGCGACCCGTACGTGACGGTGCACAACCGGGACGGCTCGCAGACCCACGTCTTCGGTGGCGAGGGGGTCAGCAGCACGCTCATCAACCAGTACACCCTCGATGACGGGACCACCGTCCAGCACTGGGAGAGCATGCAGGGCGGGGTCGTCGTCGGCTACGGGAAGAAGGTCACCAAGGCCGACGGCAGCCAGGAGTACTGGGAGTACGACAAGGACGGGAACCTGACCGCGCACGGGACGGCCAAGACGCCGCCGAAGTCCCCTGCCCCGGCCCCCGCACCCACCGCCACCGCTGGCGGCGCGCCGGCACCAAGCTCACAGCCCAGCTCGCAGCCGACGTCGGAGCCCGAGCCGAGCTCGTCGGCGTCGAGCGACCCGGCCCCCTCGGCGACGAGCAGCGGGGAGTACGTCAACCC
>NZ_DAORSO010000204.1:0-3256 GCF_035443565.1 Ornithinibacter sp.
CTGCTCGCGGCGCTCGTCGTCGTGCAGTCGGTGACCGGGGATGCCGGGTCGCTCGTCGTCGACGCCCGTCTCGTCGCGGTCGCGGCGGCCGTGGTGCTGCTCCTGCTGCGCGCGAACTTCCTCGTCGTCGTCCTCGCCGCAGGCGCGCTCGCAGCGCTCCTACGGGCCCTCGGCTGGGGCTGACCTCGTGGCGGAGCGATAGCGGTCCACGACGATGTCCACGAGCCGGTCGTCGGGGGCGAGCGGGCCGGTGACGACGTCGCCGCCCGCCTCCTCGAGCCGCCGCTGGAAGAAGCCGGGTGCCAGCAGGTACGAGGCGAGGGCCACGGGCCCTGCGCTGTCCGCGCGGGCCAGCGCCACGGCATCCGCTGCTGACGGCTGCGGACCGGCCGCGAACCCCAGCGTCACCGGCCCGCCCCACCGGCGCGCCAAGGCCTGCGCCACGGCCGCGCTGTCGGCCTGGGCGCGTGCGTCGCTGGACCCCGCAGGGACGAGGACCACCGGCATCCCCGGGGTGGCACCCGCTTCGGCCAGCCGGTCGAGCACGATGCCGACGAGCCGGTCGTCTGGGCCGAGCGCCGGGGTGGCGACGACGTCGGGGCGGCGAGCGACGGCATCCGCGATGTCGACGTGCACGTGGTACCCGCCGGCGAGCAGGAGGGGGACGACGACCCCACCCTCCCCCGGGGGCAGCGCGTCGACGACCTCGACGATGTCGGGGCCGTGGACGTCGACGTAGGCGGGCTGCACCGACACTGCGGGCAGCCGGGCTGCGACGGCGGCGACGACGGCCTCGATCGTCGCGCGGCCCGCCGGGTCACGCGTGCCGTGGGCACAGACGATCAGTGTCGGCAGCCCATCCCCCGACTCATTGCACATCAGCCACCTCCTTGCCCGGCCACGACGTCCCGCACACGGGATCGTCGAGGAACCCCGGGGCCGCGACTGCTCCGACGACGACGATCGCCGGTGCGCGAACCGTCGAGGTGGCCGCGACCTGCGCCGCAGTCGCGAGCGTCGCCCGGGTCACCCGCTGCCGGGGTGTCGAGCCGTCCTCGACGATGGCCACCGGCAGGTCGGGGCGCACCCCGTGCGCGACGGCGGCCTCGCAGATGCGCGGCAGCGCCGAGACCCCCATGAGGATGACGAGCGTCGAGCCAGCGGCGAGCGCCGCCAGCGACGCGGCATCCGCCCCCGCGTGCCCCGAGGTGATGTGCACCGACGTCGCCAGCCCGCGTTGGGTGACGGGGATGCCGGCCAGTGCGGGCACGCTCAGCGCCGAGCTGATGCCGGGCACGACGGTGACGTCGACCCCCGCCGTCCGGCACGCGTGCACCTCCTCGCCGCCGCGGCCGAAGACGTACGGGTCACCACCCTTGAGGCGCACGACGGTCAGCCCTCGGCGGGCCCGCTCCACGAGGATGTCGTTGATCTGCTCCTGCGGGACGGGGTGGTTGGTCGGGTCCTTGCCGACGTCGACGACCTCGACGTCCGGGTGCAGGTGCTCGAGCAGGTCGGTGGCACCCAGGCGATCGGTGACGACGACGTCGGCGCCGGCCAGCGCCTCGAGCCCGGCGCGCGGGACGAGCGCCGGGTCGCCCGGGCCGCTGCCGACGAGGATGACCCGACCGACACCCGTGCGACGCCGCCGCCGCAGGTCGACCGCACCCGCGCCGAGGTGGTCGGCCAGCGCGTCGCGCACGGCAGCCACCCGACCCGGGTCCGGCTCGGCGGTGGACAGCGCACCGACGATCACGTCACCGTGGGTGATCGTCGCCGGCAGCCGCGCGGTCCCGGCGGTCCCCTGCGAGGCGTTGACGCACCAGATCCGGCGGCTCTCGCACCAGGCGGTGACGTCGGCGTTGCGCACGGGGTCGCCGGTGGCGGCCACGACGAGCCAGGCACCGTCGAGGTCATCCCGCTGCACCGGCCGCGGGACCAGCTCGACGCGGGCGGCGCGGGCGGTGCTGGTGGTGCCGGCGTCGGTGGTGAGCGCCACGGCATCCGGCGACGGGTCCGGGTCGACGATGACGACGTGGGCACCGCCGTCAGCGAGCAGCCGAGCCCGCCTCGTGCCGACCGCCCCACCGCCGACGACGACGACCCGGCGGCCGGTGAGGTCGAGCCCGAGCAGGAACATGTGGCTCAGGTGAGGCCGAGGTAGTGCTCGAGCCCCACCGTGACGCCCGGGTGGCCAGCGACGCTGCGCACCGCCGTGAGCACCCCCGGCATGAACGACACCCGGTCGAACGAGTCGTGGCGGATCGTCAGCATCTCCCCCGCGGCGCCGAAGAGCACCTCCTGGTGGGCGACGAGCCCGCGCAGCCGCACCGAGTGCACGGGGATGCCGCTGACCTGCGCCCCGCGGGCGCCGTCGGGGTCGTGGGTGGTCGCGTCGGGCACCGGGCCGAGCCCGGCGGCCTCCCGGGCTTCACCGATGAGGGATGCCGTGCGCGCTGCGGTTCCCGAGGGCGCGTCGACCTTGTCGGGGTGGTGCAGCTCGATGACCTCGACGGACTCGTAGTAGGCCGCGGCCTTCGCGGCGAAGGCCATCATGAGCACCGCGCCGAGGGCGAAGTTGGGGGCGATGAGCACTCCGACGCCGGGAGCCTGCGCCACCTGCTCGCGCAGGGCGACCAGGCGGTCCGGTGACCAGCCGGTCGTGCCCACGACGACGTGCACCCCCCGGGAGACGCAGTGCGCCACGTTCGACGGCGAGGCGTCGGGCACCGAGAACTCGACGACGACCTGCGCGCCGGCGAGGTCGCCGAGGTCGTCCCCGACATCGAACCGTCCGACGAGCTCGAGGTCGTCAGCCGCCTCGACCGCAGAGCAGACGGTGGAGCCCATCCGCCCGCTCGCACCGATGACGGCCACCCGTGTCGCACCCATGGCGAGCACTGTAGTGGCGGCACCGACGAAGCCCCCGCCACGCCGGGTCGTTCACCTTCCGTTCATCTTCAGTCCATCTTCGGTTACCCTTGGCTCAGGACGTGACATACCAACCCGAGAGGAGGGACCGATGAAGAAGCTCGTTGCTCCCATGACGCGGACCGGACTGACCATGCGTTGGGTCCCCGTGACGACGGCCGACGGTCGTCGGACCATGGAGATGCGCTGGAGCGCACCCCCGACGATCAAGCGTCAGGCTTCCTGACCTCGTTCACGCGTTCGGCGGCCCGCTGACGCCACACCCTCCCGAGGTAGGCCTGGTCGGGGGCGATGTCGAGCCGGTACCTCGTGTACTCGGGGTCGA
>NZ_DAORSO010000205.1:0-3239 GCF_035443565.1 Ornithinibacter sp.
GTGAGGGCTGGTTGATCCACGCGGCGGTGGGCAGTTTCGGTGGTGCCGGCCGGCGGCGGCCGAAGCGGTCGGGGTGGGTCGCGTACGCGGCGTCGAGGGTGACCTGTCGCTGGGCGCGGACCTCTCTCGCGGTGCCGTAGTGGACCGAGGCCGGAGTGTGCAGCCCGATCCCGGCGTGGCGGTGCTCGTGGTTGTAGTAGCCGAAGAACGTCTCGCAGAAGGCTCTGGCGTCGGCCAGGGACCCGAACTCGCCAGGGAAGACCGGGGCGTACTTCAACGTCTTGAACGCGGCCTCGCTGTAGGGGTTGTCGTTGGACACGTGCGGGCGGGAGTGCGAACGGGTCACGCTCAGGTCGACGAGCAGCTGTGCCACGGGTTTGGAGGTCATCGAGGTACCCCGGTCCGCGTGGACCACGTCGGGGATCCCATGCACACCCATCGCCTCCTCGAGCATGCTCTTGGCGAGGACCGAGTCCTCGTAGGCGGCGACGGTCCACGCGACGACGTAGCGGGAGAAGATGTCGATCACGACGTACAGGTGGTAGTACACCCCACGCTCGGGTCCGCGGA
Source organism: Ornithinibacter sp. (assembly GCF_035443565.1). Lineage (NCBI taxonomy): Bacteria > Bacillati > Actinomycetota > Actinomycetes > Micrococcales > Intrasporangiaceae > Ornithinibacter > Ornithinibacter sp. The sequence goes on from NZ_DAORSO010000205.1 coordinate 571, forward strand.
GCTTGGTGATGTCCCAGGACCACACCTGCCCGGGCCGGGTCGCTACGAGCTCGGGTTTGACCCGGGGCGGGTGGGTGGCCTGGGCGCGGCGCTCACCCGCGGCGTCGTTCGTGCGCAGGATCCGGTGCATCGTGGAGCGCGAGCACAGGTAGGTGCCCTCGTCCAGCAGCGTCGCCCAGGTCTGGGCCACGGACTTGTCGATGAACCGGTCGCTGGTCAACACCGACAGCACCTCACGCCGTTCGGCGTCAGTGAGCGCGTTGGGTGGGGCCGGCCGCTGCGCCCGGTCCCGAACTGGGCGAGGGGCTTTGGCGCGGTAGTGGCTGCCTCGTGCCCGTCCCAGCAGCGCGCACGCGGCTTTCACGCCGGTGTGCACGGCGAGCTCGTCCACGAGCGGGGTGATCACCGCGGCGACCGCTTGGTCGGCTCCGCGCTCTCGGAGAGAGTCTCCAAGAGCGCGTGTGCTTTTCCCACCAGGTCCAGCGCCGCCCGGGTCCTAGCCAGCTCGGCCTCGGCCCGCTCCGCCCGGGCCGTCAGCGCCGCAATCTCCGCGTCCCGCCGGTCCCGCCCGACCGGGCCCAGCCCCGCCCGCGCACCAGCCTCAGCAGCTCGGCGCCACTCCACGATGTGCGAGGAGTACAACCCCTCCCGTCGCAGGACCGCACCCCGCGCCCCATGCTCGGCAGCGTCGTACTCGGCCAGGATCCGCGCCTTGTACTCCGCCGTGAACACCCGCCGCTTGGGCCGGTCACCTCGAGGTCCCATGACCCCATCATCAACGGCCCCATCAGCCAAAGTCATCGTCATCAGCTACTACTCGCTTCTCACCCCGTGCAAGGGAAGGAACTCAGTCGTTGTGTCTCACCACAGCCTGACGCACAGGGTGGCCAACCTGGCGGTAAGGGGAGGCACGGGTCGATCCGCTCACGCGGACTCGAGAAGGATCAGGAAGTAGACCCCGGCCTCACGCCAGCGCACTTCTTGACCACATGTGGAGGGGGAAGCGGTGTCGCTCACGACTTGGAAGCAGACTCTGGCCGGGGCCAGCATCTGTGCGATGGCCATCATGGCGACCGCTGTTCCTTCCGCAGCGTCGGTCGCAAACACTGCGCCGGTGAACCGCCCCGGCATGTCGGGAGACTCCAAACCTTGGGAAGGTTGGAGTCATGTCTGGGAACACGTCGAAGAGGTACCCGCCTGAGCTGAAGTCGCGGGCGGTGCGCATGTTCGAGGAGATCCGCCAGGATCACGCCACGGACTGGGAGGCGATGGGCAAGGTCGCCCAGCTGCTGGGGGTGAGCACCGCAGAGACCGTCCGTAAGTGGGTGCGCCAGGCCCAGGTCGACCAAGGCGCCCGTCCTGGCGTCACCAGCGAGGAGTCGGCCGAGGTCAAGCGGTTGAAACGAGAGAACGCCGAGCTGCGGCGGGCAAACTCGATCCTGAAGGCTGCGGCGGCTTTCTTCGGAGCCGAGCTCGACCGGCCCTCCCGTTGATCGTGGAGTTCATCCGCGAGCACGCCGACCGCCGTGAGGAGCGCGACAACGGTGGCCTGCGTTGGGGTGTCGAGCCGATCTGCACCGTGCTGACCGAGCACGGGCTGCCGATCGCCCCGTCGACGTACTACGCACACGTGAACCGGCCAGCCACCGCGCGGGAGCATCGGGATGCGGTGCTGCTCAACGAGATCCGCCGCGTCCACGCCGGCAACTACGGCGTGTACGGGGCGCGCAAGGTGTGGCTCCAGCTCAACCGCGAGGGTATTGCGGTGGCACGGTGCACGGTCGAGCGGCTGATGCGCGAGGACGGCCTTACCGGCGCGGTCCGGGGCAAGGTCAAGCGCACCACGATCGCTGACCCAGCCGGCCCGCGGGCGCGTGACCTGGTCCGGCGCGACTTCGCCCCGCTGGCTCCAGACCGGCTCTGGGTCGCCGACATCACCTACGTCTCGACGTGGAGCGGGTGGGTGTATGTCGCGTTCGTCATCGACGCCTACGCCCGACGGATCATCGGCTGGCGGTGCGGCTCGAGCATGTCCACCCAGCTGGTCCTGGACGCCCTCGAACAGGCCGTCTGGACGCGCGAACGCGAGGGTCGTTCGCTGGAATCGGTTGTGGCGCACACGGATCGAGGGTCGCAGTACACCGCGATCCGGTACACCGAACGCCTCGCCGAGGCGAACATCGCCGCCTCGGTCGGCTCCGTCGGCTCGTCCTACGACAACGCTCTGGCCGAGTCGATCAACGGGCTGTACAAGACCGAGCTGATCAAACCACGCGGGCCATGGCGCACCCTGGACACCGTCGAGATCGCGACCGCCGAGTGGGTCGACTGGTTCAACCATCGCCGGCTCTACGAGTACTGCGGTGACATCCCACCGGCCGACCTCGAGATCGCCTACTACGCTCAAACACGAGCCCAGCAGGAACTGGAGCTCTCAAACCACTGAGTCTCCCGACTCACCGGGGCGGTTCACCGGAGCCTCAGACGTTTGCCGAGGTGAGCAGCGATTGCGCGCTGGCAACGAAGGTGACAATCGTGATGGACAGTAGCCCCAAGCGCGCCCAAGGCTTCGATTCGGCGACCCGCCGACTCACCAACGCTCCCGTGATCAACGGAAGCGACTGCCGAAGCAGGCAGGGCAAGGACATCACCACGGCAGCGGTAGCCTT
>NZ_DAORSO010000206.1:0-3214 GCF_035443565.1 Ornithinibacter sp.
GCGCCGCCGCCGGTTGGTGGCCCCGTGGGCGGTCCGCCCGACAACAAGCTGGTGTGGTCCATCCTCGCGACCATCTTCTGCTGCATTCCCCTGGGCATCGTGGCGATCATCAAGTCCGCCGAGGTCAACAGCAAGTGGAACTCCGGTGACGCCGCTGGCGCGCACCAGTCCGCAGCCGACGCCGCGAAGTGGATCAAGTGGGCCGTCATCGCCGGCGTCGTGTCCGCGGTTCTCAGCGTGGTCGCGTGGTTCCTGTTCGTCGTCGCCCTCGGTGCCGCGAGCACCACGAGCGGCATGTGACACCTACGCCATGAGCATCGGGGCGGGTCGTGCCCGGCTGCTGCTCGAGACATCGAGCGGCAGCCGGCGCATGGTCGCCCCTGTGGCGGTCGCGGCGGCAGCAGCAGGGGTCGTCACGACGATCGCCCTGATCGACCCCAACATCGAGGGTCACTACCCCACGTGTCCATGGCTGGCGCTGACCGGGACGTTCTGTCCGGGGTGCGGGTCGCTGAGGGCGATCCACGCTCTGGCACACGCCGAACTCGGCGTCGCCATGGCGCGCAACCCGTTGACCGTGATCGCCGTCGGTTGGCTGGTTCTCTGGTTCGGTCTGTGGACCTGGCGCCGGCTGACCGGCCGGGTCCGGACCACGATGGCGCCCGCGTGGTTGCTCCACGGCATCCTCGTCGTCATCCTGGGTTACTGGGTGCTCCGGAACATCCCCGGATGGACGTTCCTGTCCCCCGCTTGATGGCCAGGTCCGCCGCTTCCTATCGGCGACACGAGAGGTATGGACGGATGAGCGAATTCCCTGCTGGGTGGTATCCCCAGGCAGACGGCACCGAGCGGTTCTGGTCCGGCGCGGACTGGACGGACCAGTGGCGGCCGTCACCTGCGCAGCCGCGGAGTGTCGTACCCGCTGCGGCCATCCAAACCGTGGCCGGTCAGCCTCCCGTGATGTACCCCGGTGTCGGCTATGCGCCGATGGTCGCGCCCAAGAGCCCGGGGCTCGCGCTGCTGGGCTCGTTCTTCCTCCCCGGGCTTGGTCAGCTGATCAACGGGGACGCGGCCAAGGGCGTCCTGATGTTCCTCGGGTACGTCTTCAGCTTCCTCCTCATGTTCGTCCTGGTCGGCTTCCTGACTGCTCCAGCAATCTGGATCTGGGGAATGGTCGATGCCTACACAGGCGCGCAGCGCTGGAACATGCAGCGGGGCATCGTCAGCTGACCAGGGCAGCGAGCGACTGTGACGAGCAAGGGCGCCTCCCGTGCGGGAGGCGCCCTTGGCGGCATCCGAGCGCGGCCGTCGGCCGGGTCCGCGTCAGCCCTTGGGCACGACGACGACCGTGGAGTGCACCGCCTTGTCGGCGATGGTCTGCTTGTTGTCGTCCCACAGCATCCACAGGTAGGACAGGTAGATCACCTGGTTGACGACGTTGCTGACGACCTCGCGCAGGAAGCACATCCCCGCCCCGATCGGCTGGCCGGTCTTGTCGTCGACGAGCTTGAGGCCGATGACCTTCTTGCCGACGCTCTGGCCGGTGCGGCCCATCTTGAAGACCCGGTTCCACAGGCTGATGGCCAGCGAGATCAGGGCACCGAGCCCGATGAGCAGGCCCCCGATCACGGCCACTGACCCGTTGCCGCCTTCGCTCTGGGTCATGCCGTACTCGTCGACATAGAGCTCGGTCGGCGCTGCCGACACCAGCATGATGATCCCGATGATCATGGGGATCAGCCCGATCATGCTGATCAGCGCGTCGACGAGCAGCGCCAGGACGCGCTGGCCGAACGTGGCCACCTGACCGAAGTTGGCCTGCACGTAACCGAGCGAGCCCGGGTGCATGGCCGGGCCGCCGGCGTACGCGGGGGCCTGGCCGTAACCGCCGCCGTAGGGGTTCGGGGCCGGCGGCTGCGCCGCACCGTAGGGGGCGGGGGGCTGGGGGGCGCCGTAGGGCGCGGGGGGTGCGCCAACGGCATCCGCGGGGGGTGCCGTTGGCGCTGGGGGTGCCGGGGGCGTTGGCACCGGCGGGTTGGGCTCTTGGCCGTAGGGCTGGGGGGTCTGCTCACTCATGGCATCGACCCTACGTCCGGGCTGGGGTGCCCTGCGGTCAGCCACGCCCCTTGGACTTCGCGATGACGGGCAACTGCTGGGTGTCGATGCCCAGGACCGCCTGCTCGTCCGGCTTGCCCGGCAGGATCGATCGGACGTAGTCGTCGATCGCGTCCTCGATGGGGATGTCGTGCTGCGCGCGCTCGGCCATGTACCAGCGGTGCTCCAGCACCTCGTGGAAGACCTCGGCGGGTTCGAGCTTGGTGACCAGCTCGCGCGGCACCCGGCGGGTCACCGGCTCGTAGACGTGGGTCAGCCAGTCGTGGGCCACGATCGTCTCGTCCTCGCCCTGGCGTCCGGTGCCGGCCGTGTAGGCGTCGAGGTCGTTGAGCAGGCGGCGGGCCTGGTTCTCTCGGACGTCGAGACCGGTGAGGCGCAGCAGGCGCCGCGAATGGTGGCCCGAGTCGACGACCTTGGGCTGGATCTGGATGGACGTGCCGTCGATGTCGGTGGTGATGGCCAGTTCGTCGACGTCGAACCCGAGGGCGTTGAGCGAGCGGATGCGATCATCGACGCGCCAGCGCTCCTGGTCAGCGATGAGTTGGCTTCCGGTCAGGGCATCCCACAGCTCGCGGTACCGCGAGACGATGCGGGCGCTGACCTCGATGGGGTCGCGGTCCTCCTGGAGCAACCCACCGGCCTCGAGGTCCATCAGCTCGCCGGCGATGTTGACCCGGGCGATCTCGAGGTCGTGCTCGCGCTGCCCGTCGCTGAGCTTGGGACGCAGCTCGCCGGTCTCGGCGTCGACGAGGTAGGCGGCGAACGCCCCGGCATCGCGCCGGAACAGGGTGTTGGACAGTGAGACGTCACCCCACCAGAACCCGGCCAGGTGCAGGCGCACCAGGAGCACGGCGAGGGCGTCGATGAGACGCGTGGCGGTGCCCTTGCGCAGCGACTGGCTGTAGAGCGCGCGGTACGGCAGCGAGAACTGCAGGTGGATGGTGATGAGGCAGGCGTCGAGCTCGGTGCCGTCCTCGGCGACGCGCCCGCTCACCACCGCGAAGGGCTCGACACAGGGCATGTCCATGCGATTGAGGTTGCGCAGCATCTCGTACTCGCGCTGCGCGATGTCGGCCTTGATCTCCTTGACCGCCAGCAC
>NZ_DAORSO010000207.1:0-3205 GCF_035443565.1 Ornithinibacter sp.
GTGCCCGTCGGCGTGGTAGATGTGCACGAGGCCGCGCGTCACCACGCGCAGGCCGGTCGAACAACGGTACGCCGCCCACGTCTGCCGGAGCCCGGTCCTCACGTCGTGGAACCGGGCCAGGTGTCGGCGTCGACCGCCATGTCGAGGGCGCGCAACGTCACGTACTGGCCCCGCAACGTCGGCTTCGTGGCGAAGTCGGGGGCGGGGTCAGGGTCGCTGACGGAGTCGGACGTGCGGGGCACCCGACATCCTGCCCGACCGGATCCCGTTGCGTCCGGCAGGTTGGTCGTTGCAGGGCCCAACGTGCCGGACGTCAGGAGCAGGGTCTCGCTTGCGTCCGGCAAGGTGGTGGCCAGAACCACCAAAGTGCCGGACGCAAGAAGCAGGGGCAGGGGCAGGGCTCACGTGAGCGAGCGCACCAGCGCGTCGGCCGCGGCGTACGGGTCGCTGCGGCCGGCGACGACCTCACCGGCGAGCACCTCCAGGCGCGTGTCGCCGGAGAGCCCGCCGACCCTGGCCCGCAGCGTCGCCAGGGCCAGTCCCTCGATCTCGTGGCCGGCCCGGCGCACCCTGCGCGCGGTGAGGCCGTCCGTGCCGAGCCAGGCGCGGTGGTCCTCGATGGCTGAGACGACGTCGACCACTCCGTCACCGGTGGTGGCGACGGCTCGCACGACGGGGGTCCGCCACGCCCCCGGGTCCGAGCGGTCCCCGAGGTCCACCGCGTGGCGCAGGTCCCGCACGGCCCGGTCGGCACCCTCGCGGTCCCCCTTGTTGACGACGAGGACGTCGGCAACCTCGAGGATGCCGGCCTTGGCCGCCTGGATGCCGTCACCCATGCCTGGGGCGACGAGGACGAGCGTCGTGTCCGCCGTGGCGGCCACCTCGACCTCGGACTGCCCGACCCCGACCGTCTCGAGGAGGACGACGTCGCACCCCGCGGCATCCAACACGCGCAGCGCCTGCGGGGCGGCCCACGACAGCCCGCCGAGATGACCACGGGAGGCCATCGAGCGGATGAAGACCCCGGGGTCCGCGGCGTGCTCGGACATCCGGATCCGGTCGCCGAGCAGCGCTCCGCCCGAGAACGGCGACGACGGGTCGACGGCCAGCACCCCGACCCGGGCACCCCGCTCGCGGTAGCGGGTCACGAGCGCGTTGGTCGTCGTCGACTTGCCCACGCCCGGCGACCCGGTGACGCCGATGACGTGGGCGCGACCGGCATCCGACGCCAGCGCACGCATGACCTCACGAAGCGCGGGGTGGCCGTCCTCGACGAGCGAGATCAGCCGGGCGACGGCACGCGGACGCCCCTGCCTCGCCTGCGCGACGAGGGAGGGGACGTCGACGGTGCGTGGCGTGATCGGGTGTCAGTCCGGCTCAGGCCTGCGCGGCGACGCGGACGATGAGGGCGTCACCCTGACCGCCGCCACCGCACAGGGCCGCGGCGCCGACCCCACCGCCACGCCGCTGGAGTTCCAGGGCGAGGTGCAGGGTGATGCGGGCGCCAGACATGCCGAGGGGGTGGCCGAGGGCGATGGCCCCACCGTTGGGGTTGACCTGCTCCTCGGAGACGCCGAGCTCCTTGGCGGAGACGAGGCCGACCGCGGCGAAGGCCTCGTTGATCTCGACGAGGTCGAGGTCGGCGGGCGTGATGCCCTCCTTGGCGCAGGCCGCCTTGATCGCCTCGGCGGGCTGGCTCTGCAGCGTCGAGTCCGGGCCGGCGACGACGCCGTGGGCGCCGATCTCGGCGAGCCAGGTCAGGCCCAGTTCCTCGGCCTTGGACTTGCGCATGACGACGACCGCGGCGGCGCCGTCGGAGATCTGGGAGGCCGACCCGGCGGTGATGGTGCCGTCCTTGGCGAAGGCCGGGCGCAGGCCGGCGAGCGACTGGGCGGTGGTGTCGGCGCGGATGCCCTCGTCGGTGCGGAACTCGATGGAGTCACCCTTGCGCTGCGGGATCTGCACGGTGACGACCTCGTCGTCGAAGAGCCCGTCCTTCCACGCGCGGGCGGCCCGCTGGTGGCTGCGTGCGGCGAACTCGTCCTGCTCCTCGCGGGTCACGGCTCGCTCGCCGTGGTTGGCCGACTCGGTCAGGCCACCCATGCCCTGCGCGGTGAACACGTCGGAGAGCGCGTCGTAGTCCATGTGGTCGCGCAGCGTGACGTTGCCGTACTTGAAGCCGTCACGGCTCTTCTCGAGCAGGTGGGGCGCGTTGGTCATCGACTCCTGGCCACCGGCGACGATGATCTCGAACTCACCCGCGCGGATGAGCTGGTCGGCGAGCGCGATGGCGTCGATGCCGGAGAGGCAGACCTTGTTGATGCTCAGCGCCGGGACGGTCATGGGGATGCCGGCCTTGACCGCCGCCTGCCGTGCCGGGATCTGCCCCTCACCGGCGTAGAGGACCTGGCCCATGATCACGTAGTCGACGTCCTGCGGGTTGACCCCCGCCTTGTCGAGGGCGCCCTTGATGGCGAAGCCGCCGAGGTCGGAGCCGCTGAAGCCCTTGAGCGAGCCGCTCATCCGCCCCATGGGGGTGCGGGAGCCGGCGACGATGACGGTCGGGTCAGTGGACATGCAGGGGCCTCCGGTGTCGGGGTGTCGAACAGGTCGGGGATCGTGCTCGACTCTAGCGACGGGCGGATGCCGTGCCGACCCCCACGGCCCGTGACCCTCACCACCAGCGGGTCTGGCGATCAGGGACGAAAGATGTCCTCGATGGTGGTGCCGAAGTGGCGGGCGATCGTGAACGCCAGTGGCAGTGACGGGTCGAACCGCCCTCGCTCGATCGAGATCACGGTCTGCCGCGAGACCCCGAGGAGCTCCGCCAGGGCTGCCTGCGACAACTGGTGCTCGGCCCGCAGTTCGGCCAGCCTGTTCTCCACGGGTCAGCGCTTTGCGAATCGCAGCCAGAGGTAGGACCCTGCGAACGTGCCGAGCCCGAGCACGAGCGCATGAACCAGGCCCACCGGCGCCATCCACGACACGTTCAGGGCACCGCCCACACCCTACGGCGATGACTGGCCAGGTTTGCCAGCGGTGTGTCAAGTGGCCTTGACACCTCTGCCACCACCGCCAGGGCTCGACCGACGCGGCGGGTGATGCTCGCCACGAGAGGTGCGCATGCGGCATCCGCGCTTCCTACGCTGTGGGCCATGACTGCGCTGCCCACCGACCTGTTCACCGCGATCGACCACGTCGGCGT
>NZ_DAORSO010000208.1:0-1687 GCF_035443565.1 Ornithinibacter sp.
CCCACGACGAGGACGTCGACATCGAGGGGCCGGGCGTGCGGTGGTGACACCGGGTCAGCGTATTCCGCCTCGGGGCGTGTCAAACCTCGCGCCCGCCGGGGGCCTCACGACTGCGTCCGCGTCGGTGGCCCGTGTGACGATGACCTCATGACCACTCTCTCCGACTTCAGCGCCACGACCCTCACCGGCCAGGAGCGCGACCTCTCCGACTACGCCGGCAAGGTCGTCCTCGTCGTCAACACCGCCAGCAAGTGCGGCCTGACCCCCCAGTACGAAGGCCTGGAAGCCCTGTACCAGGAGTTCAAGGACGACGGCCTCGTCGTGCTCGGCTTCCCGTGCAACCAGTTCGGCAGCCAGGAGCCCGGCACCGAGGACGAGATCGGTGAGTTCTGCCAGGTGAACTACGGCGTGAGCTTCCCGATGTTCGCGAAGGTCGACGTGAACGGCGACGACACGCACCCGCTCTTCGAGTGGCTGAAGTCGGAGACCAAGGGCCTGCTCGGTGGCCGGGTGAAGTGGAACTTCACGAAGTTCCTCGTCGGCCGTGACGGGCAGGCCATCAGCCGGTACGCGCCGACGACCGAGCCCGGCGACCTCGCCGACGACATCCGCGCAGCCCTCGCCGCCAAGGCGGCATGAGCCCCTGGCTCATCCTCATCCCGCTCGGGGTCTTCGGGGGCTTCATCGCCTTTGTGTGGCACCGCCTGGCGATCGCCCCCGGGTGGCGCCCCCGCTGGGTGAGGTATGCCGTGGCGGCTGTGCTCGTCGTGCTCACGGCGTTCGCGTTCGCCGGGTTCGACGTCTGGGGTGGGTCGTTCACGCCCGCCCAGATGCGGCCGGTGGCCTGGCTCGGCCAGGCGTTCCTCGCGTCCTGTCTGTACCTGTTCCTCGGGTTGGTCCCGGTGTGGCTCGCGAGCGTCGCGATCTGGCTCCTGCGCTGGCGGCACGACGACCACGGCCGCTCCGCCCGGCGGCGCCTGAACGCGATCGCGTCGCCGCTGGTGGCTGCCGTCGCGGTGGGGGTCACCGCCTACGGCGCCGTCGAGGCGGCCACCCCGAGCGTGAGCCGGTTCGAGCTGGCGTCCCCGCAGCTGCCTGCCGAGTTCGACGGGGCCCGCGTCGCGTTGGTCACCGACGTGCACGCAGGGGCGGTGCGCAGCGCCGCCTTCACCCAGCAGGTCGTCGACCTCGTCAACGAGCAGGAGCCCGACCTCATCGTGCTGGCCGGCGACCTCGTCGACGGCAAGGCCGCGCGCTACGCCCCCGAGCTCGCCCCGCTCGCTGACCTGCGCGCCCCGCTGGGTGTCTTCGCCACGACGGGCAACCACGAGATGTTCGAGGACACCGTCAACTGGGTGTCGGCGTTCGAGGACGTCGGCCTGGTCGTGCTGGGCAACGAGTCGGTGCCGCTGGAGCGTGGTGGGGCGACCATGGTGCTGGCGGGCGTTCACGACGCCATCGGCGAAGGGGTCTTCGCGCCGGACTACGACGCGGCCCTGGCCGGCGTCGACCCCGGGGGCTTCACGCTGCTCGCGGCCCACCAGCCGTTGCAGGCCTTCGAGGTCGAGGGGCGTGGCGTCGACCTCCAGGTCTCCGGGCACACCCACGGCGGTCAGATGTGGCCGATCAACTACCTCGTGCCCCTTCAGCAGCCGATGCTCGAGGGCCGCGGCGACGTCGCCGGCAC
>NZ_DAORSO010000208.1:1787-3183 GCF_035443565.1 Ornithinibacter sp.
GAGATGAACTGCGTGGTCACCACGTCGGCGAACGAGGGGTTGTCGGCGGCCACGAGGATGAGCAACGGCAGCGACGCACCCGCGTAGGCCAGCACGATCGTGTTGACGACCGAGGCGATGTGCGACCGGCCGACACGGCTCGCCGAGCGGTACAGCTGACCGACCCCGTACGTCGGGTTGGCCTCGGCCAGCTCGGCCACGATGCTCGCCTGGGTCACGGTCACGTCGTCGAGCACGCCGACGGAGCCGATGATGATGCTCGCCACGAGCAGACCGGACATGGTGATGCCGTAGCGGTCGCTCACCGACGACGAGACGTCGTCCGTGATGCCGCTCAGCCTGAGGGCACTGACCGAGACAGCCGCGAGCACCCCCGTGAGCACCAGGCTGGCCAGCGTGCCGAGGACGGCCACCGTCGACGTCATCGTGATGCCGTGGGTCAGGTAGAGCACCGTGAGCGTGATCGCGGCCGACCCGACGAGCGCCACGAGCATGGGCGACTCCCCACCGAGGATCGCCGGCACGACGAAGAACACCAGGACGAGGAACGTCACGCCGAGACCCGCCAACGCGGACAGCCCGCGCCACCGCCCGAACGCGAGCAGCGCCAGTACGAAGGCCAGGGACACCACGAGCAGCCCGCTGCCGCGCTGGTGGTCCACGACCCCGAACTGCTCCTCCTCCACACCTGGCACCGAGATGACGAGGATGTCGTCGCCCTCGACGATCACGGGGGCGCCGGGACCGTTGGGGAGGTCCACGACCACCGTCCGGCCGGCATCCGAACCCTCCGACAACTTCACGGTTGCCGTCCCGCAGCCGTTGGCCGTCTCCTCCGTGACGTCCGGCGGGCACGGCTCGGGGTGCAGAGCCACCACCGTCGCCTTGAGCTCGGGTGCCGCCCGGTCACCCGACTCAGCAGGCGCTGCGTCAGGCCACAGCCAGAGCACCGCCCCCAGGGTCAGCAGCGCCAGGACGAGCACGACGGCGCGTGCGACCCGGCGCATCTGCCGGGTGTCGCTGGATCCGTGCTTGGCGTGGACGCCGCCCATGGTGGTGCTCTCCCTTTCGTGCTGGTTGGCGCTTCATCCTCACATGGAGCCGAGGGTGCTTCGGCGCGCCTTCCGGCCTCAAGTGGTCGGATGCCGTCGCGCTGGTTGCGCTGCTTTCTCACCGGAGCTGGGCGGATGCCGTTCGCGCCCTGCGCTCTCTCCTCACCGGAGCTGAGGGGAGCCGTCACGCGGGGGCGCTTCAAGGCTCAGGGTGACGGCTCCCCACTGTTCCCTTCGACAGCAAAGACTGAAGGCCCGGCGAAAAGCGTGCCGGGCCTTCAGTCTTGCTGTGGAGCTGAGGGGATTCGAACCCCTGACCCCCTCCATGCCATGGAGGTGCGCTA
>NZ_DAORSO010000209.1:0-3163 GCF_035443565.1 Ornithinibacter sp.
TGGGCCTCATGAGTGACGCACCCACCGAGCGCCGCGCGCTCCTGGTCAACTCCACTGTGGCCGCAGTGCTGGGCGCCGGCCTGATGGTGCTGGCCCACGAGCTCAGCCACCTGGTCGCGGGCTTGGCGATGGGCATCCCGGGCACCCTGTACTCCTACGGCGTGGCCCACGAGGGGTCCCCCGTCCAGAACGCGATCATGGCGGGGGCGGGACCGATGTTCAGCCTGCTCACCGGCCTGGTGATGGCACTGTGGCAACCATTGCGCGCCACGCGGTCGTTCTGGCACCTGCTGTGGCTGTGGTTCGCCTACTCCTCGATGATGGAGGGCATCGGCTACCTCGAGATCACCCCGTTCGGGGCCGGCGACACCGCCGCGGTCGCCAGCCACCTCGGCTGGCCGCCCGCGGTCGGTTGGGTGCTGCTCGCCGGGGGCATCGCCGGCCAGTTCGCCCTGGCCTGGGGTTTCGCCCACCCGGTCGGCCGCATGGCGGGCGCGGACCGCGGCGCCCGCCTCGACGCGACCCTGTGGCCGTGGCTGCTCGGCACCGTGGTCAACCTCGGCCTGTCGGGCCTGTCGATGGCGACCCACCGGGCGGCCCTGTCCCCCGGTGAAGTGACGGTGATCCTGGCGGCCGGCTCCGCCACGCTGGTGTTCGCGCCGATGGCCATGATCTTCCAGCGCAAAATGAACGCGCAGCCCTACGAGCCGCTCAAGCTCAAGCCGATCCCCGTCGTGGGCCTCGCCCTCCTCGCCGGACTCATCCTGCTCAACCAGGCCCTCAATCTGGGCGTCCAGATCGGCTGATCACCCCCAGCCGGGGTCACGCTCGGCGAGAGCTGCGTGGCGACTGGCGTTGATCACCGCGTCGGCGTGCCCGGTGGCGGCGGGCCCGAGCAGGGCGAGCACCCGGCCGAGCGCCTCGCCGAGGCGACCGGCGGGCCAGTCCTCGGGCAGTGCCACCCGGGGCAGCGAACCCTCTTCCCCCAGCAGCTGGTACGCCTCCGAGCTCGCCTCGTACAGCGACCGGAAGGCGACCAGCGGGTCGGCCTCCGCGGTCTTGATCGCGTCGAGCCTGCTGATCACGTCGCCGTAGCGTCCGGCGAGGGCCGGAAGGTCCCAGGCGTGCTCGATGAGTCGGGTGGAGGCACTCGCGTCGACGTCGAGCCAGCCCGTGACCGCGGCCGCAGCCGACAGCAGATCACCCAGACCCGCCGACGCGTCCCGCAACGCCACCACCACCCCGGGCCGCAGCTGCCGATAACCGAACCGCGCGGCCGCAGACAGGAACGCCTCGCGCAGCGCACGTCGCGATTCCGGGACGTCGTAGACGAGCACGTGGAAGCGGCCGTCCCAGTCGGCGCTCGCGCCCGCCCCCCGGAGCTGCTCGAAGTTCGCGCGCAACTGCCCCGCCAACCGATAGACGCCGACGCGGCCGTGGCGCGTGAGGTCGAGCAAGCCATACCCGGCGACACGATGCACCAAGGCCTTGGCGGCCGACTGGGTCAGGCCCAGATCGCCGAGCAGCGCGACGAGTACCGGGCCCGGCAGCGCGGACGCCCGGCAGACCCCGAAGATGTAGGGGACGGCGCCGATCATCGATCCCGGCGCTCGTCGCCCCGGCTGGCGAGAACCGGTTGTGGTGACCACCCGGAACCCATCCGCCATGACGCGCACCCCCTCACGTCCGATCCTACGGCGCGGTCGAAGGGAACGAGGACGGTCGCCAAAGGCGTGCCACGCTCAGGGCGTTTGGCCTCCGACTCACGCCGGGGAGTAGCCCTCAGGCCCGCTCCGCCGCCCGGCGGCCGAACCAGTTGGCCAGGAGCTTCGCGACCAGGGCATCCTCACCGAGGACGAGTTCGCCGCCCAGAAGGCCAAGCTGCTCGGCTGACCGGCCCGCACGCCGGATGACGACGAGAGGTGGTGTTCGGCGTGGCCGACCTCAGTCCCGCTGAGCGACGCAAGCACGGAGAGTCGGCCCGCACCCACGCCCCGCTCGAGGGCCAGGCGCAGGTCGGCGAGGCACAGGGCATCAGCCTCGACACCGTGAACACCCACGTGCGCTCGATCTACGCGAAGCTCGGAGCGGGCACGCGGCGCGATGCCATTACCGCTGCCCGCGACCTCGGCCTGCTCTGATCCCCGCACGCTCACCCACTACGCACGAGGCCGGGCCGGGCGCCTGCTGTCAGGCTGACCCGGAAGGAAGGTCCCCATGATGCAGGAAAAGGCACTGATGCGATGCCAGTTCATCGTCAGCGGATCGGTGTCCGACGAGGCCATGGCTGCCACTGACGCGTCAGGCCCGGCTCCCCGCAGGAGCCAGCACGCGGACGTACTCGACGTCCCCGAGGAGCTCCAGTCGCTGCCAGAGCACACTTCCCGGAACCGCCTGGCTGACGTGGCAGTGCACCGCCGTGGACTGGCTGCGACGGTCGACGGCGATGGCGGTGAGGTCGTGGAGCGGATGACCCGCGAAGGCCGCCCCGTGGGTGTCGTTCAGCACCCGGCTCACCTGCTGCGGCAGGGCCCACCCCAGCACCGGGATGCCGTGTCGAGCGGCCACGGCGAGCGCAGCCTCGGACGCTTCCCGGTGGTCGGGGTGGCCCGTGACACCGCCGAGCGGGTCGACCACGAGGATGCCGTCCGGTTGCGTCGCTCGGACCTCGGCCTCGACCTCGGCCTCGATGACGCGCACGTCGAGGTCGGCCAGGGCGCCGTCCGGGTGTGCGAGCAGGGTCGTGCGCGCACACCCCAGCACACGCGCGGCATCCGACAGCTCGGCTGTCCGCTGGGCTGCGAGGTCGCCCGTCCCGGCCCCGAGGCCTCTCCGCGCGTCAGGCACAGCACGCTCACCTCGGCGCCGAGACGGACCGAGCGGTCGATGAGCGCACCGAGTGCGAACGACTCGTCATCGGGGTGAGCGACGACGACGAGCACCCGCGTCCAGTCGGACCCAGGGCCCGTTACCGCCAGGGAAGACACCGGCGAACTCAGGCCTGCGGGCCCTGCACGATGGGAAGACCGACCGCGATCCAGCCCGCGGTGCCGCCGTCGACGGAGACCGCGTCATAGCCCAGGGCGGTGAGCAGGTCAGCCATGGACCGGCTGCGGTTGCCGCTCTGGCAGATGACGTGCACGGTCTGGTCCTTGGGCACCCC
>NZ_DAORSO010000210.1:0-3161 GCF_035443565.1 Ornithinibacter sp.
CCAAGACCGTCATCGACGAGATCGACGAGGTCGTCGACGACGTGCGAGACGGCACGCTGTAACCCCTCCTGCCGGAGGGTTGCGTCGATCAGGTCGTTCCGCGCTTGAACCAGCGGAACGTCGTGACGCACAGGACGAGACCCGCGATGCCCCACGCCAGCAGCACGAGCGCGGTCTTGCCGGTCTCCCACGACCCGGCCATCTCGCCGGCCGCCATCTCGGCCGGGAAGAACACCGACCGCATGCCCTGCGCGATCCACTTCAGCGGGAAGAGCGCGGCCACCTGCTGCAACCAGCCGGGCACGTTGTCGAAGGCGATGTAGACCCCGGAGATGAACTGGAGCACGAGCATCGGCCCGATGACCACGGCCCCGATCGAGCGTGAGGTCGCGAGCGACGAGTAGGCGATGCCGAGGACCGTGCCGCTGAAGACGCCCAGGCCGAAGATCAGGGCGAACACCGCCCACCGGCCGGGGTCGGTCGGTAGGTCGACGCCGAAGAACAGCCGCGCGACGAGGAGCAGCAGCACCGTCTGGAGCACCGAGGTCACCGCGACCAGCCCCACCTTGCCGAGGAAGTAGGCCACCGGCGGCATCGGCGTCGCCCGCAGCCGCTTCAGGGTGCCGTCATCGCGCTCGGTCGCGACCGAGAGGGCCATCGTCTGGAAGCTCGTCAGCAGGATGCCGGCCGAGAGCATGCCCGGCAGGAAGAACAGCCCTGCCGTCATGCCGCCCTGCTCCGCTCCTTGCTCGAACTGGGCCGAGAAGATCAGCGAGAAGAGGCTGAGCAGCAGGATCGGGAAGAGGAAGGAGAAGAACACCGACTCCTTCTCGCGCGAGTACATCTTCAGCTCGAGCAGGGTGCGGTCGAACCCGAGCGCCAGGACGTTCACGACATCTCCTTCGTGGCGTCACCCTCGAGGTGGGGGGCGATGAGGCCGAGGTAGGTGTCCTCGAGCGACGGCCTGGTGACGGTGAGACCGGGAACTTCGCCCCCCGGCATCCGGGCCGCGAGAGCGGCCACTTCAGCAGTCGGCGTCGCGGTGCGAACCTGGTGCCGGATGCCGTCCTCCTCCCAGGCGACCGTGGCCTCCTGGGTGCCCCGACCGCCCAGGTTGTCGGGGGTGTCGAGGGCGAGCAGCCGGCCAGCGGCGATGACACCGACCCGGTCGGCGAGCGCCTCGGCCTCGTCGAGGTAGTGGGTGGTCAGCAGGATGGTGGTTCCCTGCTGCGCCAAGGAGCGGATGAGGTCCCAGAAGTCACGGCGGGCCTGCGGGTCGAAGCCGGTCGTCGGCTCGTCGAGGAAGACCAGTTCGGGGCCACCGACGATGCCCAGCCCGACGTCGAGCCGCCGGCGCTGGCCCCCGCTCAGCCCGACGATGCGGGTGTCGGCCTTGTCCTCGAGGCCGACGGCCGCGATGACCTCGTCGACGTCGCGCGGGTCGGTGTAGACCTTCGCCGTGCTCTCGAGGGCCTCGCGGGGCGTCAGCAGGTCCAGCCCGGCCGAGGTCTGCGTGACGATACCGATCCGGTTGCGCCAGGACCGCCCGGCCCGGTGCGGGTCGGTGCCGAGCACCTGGACCTCTCCGGCGTCGCGGCTGCGGAAGCCCTCGGCGATCTCGACGGTCGTGGTCTTGCCGGCGCCGTTGGGCCCGAGGAGGGCAAAGACCTCACCCGTGTGGATGTCGAGGTCGAGACCGTCGACCGCTGCCCGGCCGCCGTAGTCCTTGCGCAGGCCTCGGATGGTGATCGCGTCCATGGCTCCACCCTGCCTGATGCGGTGGCACCACGTGCGCTCAGGTGCACCCCTCGAGAACTGGCGTCAGGCCGGGGGTGCAGGAGGCGTGTCCTGCGGGGCGCCGCCGCCGGGCGCACCAGCGGAACCCGACCCACCGGCATACCCGCTCGGCGGCGGGATGACGGCCTCACGCTGCCCGAAGTCGACCTTGGGGGCCTCGCGCTGTTCCCCGACGGCCTCGAAGTACTCGGCCCGGGAGATGTTGAACACGCCGGCGATGATGTTGCTCGGCACCGTCTCGACCTTGGTGTTGAGGTCGCGGACCGTGGCGTTGTAGTAGCGGCGGGCCGAGGCGATCCGGTCCTCGGTCGAGGTGAGCTCGGCCTGCAGCGCCATGAAGTTCTGGTTGGCCTTCAGGTCGGGGTAGGCCTCGGCGATGGCGAGCAGCCGTCCGAGGGCCTGGCTCAGCATGTTCTCGCTCTCGGCCTGCTGCGCCGGGGACTGGCCGGGCGCCATGGCACCAGCTCGGGCCTTGATGACGTCCTCGAGCGTGCCGCGCTCGTGGGCCGCGTAGCCCTTGACCGTCTCGACGAGGTTGCCGATGAGGTCGTGCCGGCGGGTGAGCTCGACGTCGATCTGGCGCCAGGCCTCCTGCACCAGGTTGCGCAGCTTGATGAGGCCGTTGTAGGTCGCGATGGCCCAGCCGACGACGGCGATGAGCAGCACCACGATGGCGATGACGATGACAAGGGCGGCTGTCATGGGACTCCTCGAGGAGACGGGTAACTGCCTCAAGCGTAGTTCCCAGCAGGTGTGTCCGCGGTCACACTGCGTTAGCCTGCCTTGGACCTGACCAGTCCGCACCGACAGATAGGCCCTCCCATGGACACCATCGTCGTCGGCGTCGACAACAGTGAGGCCTCCACCCGCGCGGTGGAGTTCGCCGTTGATCGCGCCCAGAAGAACCACTGGAAGATCGTCCTCGTCCACGTGATCCCCTGGACACCGTTCTCGTTCCAGACCGCCAGCGAGAACGAACACCGGCACCGTGAACGGCAGCGTGAACTCGAGGCCGCGACCGAACAGGTCATCGCGCCCATGGTCGAGATCTGCGAGCGGGGCGGGGTGCCTCACGAGGAGATCGTGCGCCACGGCAAGGCGTCCGAGACGTTGCTCGACATCAGCGCTGAGTCCGGCGCCGTGCACATCATCGTCGGCCGCACGGGCGACTCGGGGCTGCGCGACGCCGTCTTCGGCAGCGTGGCCAACCGCCTGGCTCAGCACGCCGACGTTCCCGTGACGGTGGTGCCGTGATGGGAGACAACAGCATGCGCGACAGCAAGGCACCGGACCTCGGATCGGCCACCAGGACCCTCGGCATCATCGGCGCAGTCGTCGCCGCCTTTTACGTCGTCATCTTGGCG
>NZ_DAORSO010000211.1:0-3080 GCF_035443565.1 Ornithinibacter sp.
CGGGTGCTTGACGTTCCACCAGCGCACCCCGCCGACGTGGCTGTGCGCGCCCGGCCCGACACCCCACCAGGCGTCACCGCGCCAGTACCCCTCGTTGTGCCGGCAGCGCCCCGCCGGCGTGCGCGACCAGTTGCTGACCTCGTACCAGTCGTAGCCCGCCGCGGCGAGGACGTCGTCGGCGAGCTCGTACTTGTCGGCCTCGTCGTCACCGTCGGGCATCGCCACCACTCCCCGACGCACCTGCGCCGCGAGCTTCGTGCCGTCCTCGACGATCAGCGCGTAGGCCGAGACGTGGTCGGGCTCCAGCGCCACGGCGGCGTCGAGGCTGGCGCGCCAGTCGGCGAGGCTCTCGCCCGGGGTGCCGTAGATGAGGTCGACGCTCGTCGCCAGCCCGGCATCCTTCGCCGCAGCGACCGCGGTCGCGACGCGGGCGGGGTCGTGGGTGCGCTCGAGGGTGCGCAACACGTGCGGCACCACCGACTGCATGCCGATCGAGACCCGGGTGAACCCACCCGCGGCGAGCTCGGCGAGGTCGGCGGCGGTCACCGAGTCAGGGTTGGCCTCGGTGGTCACCTCGGCGTTCGGGGACAGGCCGAAACGCGTCCGGATGCCGTCGACGCACCGCACGAGGTCAGCGGCGGGAAGCAGGGTGGGCGTGCCTCCCCCGACGAAGACCGTGTCGACCGGCCGAGCCTGGTCGCCGAGCACCCGAGCGGCGAGGTCGAGCTCGGCCAGGGCCTGGTCGGCGAAGGTCGCCATCGACGCCCCCGGCCCGAGCTCACCGAGGGTGTAGGTGTTGAAGTCGCAGTAGCCGCACCGCACCGAGCAGTACGGCACGTGCAGGTAGACGCCGAACCGGCCGTCCCCGAGCGTGGCCAGGGCCGGCTCGGGCAGGTCACCGGACTCGGGCGCGGGGTCACCGTCGGGCAGTCGGGGCACGTCCTTATCCTCGCCCACGCACCGCAGCCGTGGTGGCGCCGGTTAGGGTCGGCGCGTGAGCACGGACGTCCTCGTCGTCGGCGGCGGCCCCGCGGGCCGGGCGCTCGCCGGAGCGTGCGCGCGAGCCGGCCTGAGCACCGCGCTCGCCGACCCGCAGCTCGACCGCCCCTTCACGGCGACGTACGGGTGCTGGGCGGACGAGCTGCCCGCCGGCATCCCCGAGTCGACGATCGCCGCCCGGGCGCGGGGTCGCGCCATCGCGGTCGGCACCCACGACCTCGGCTGGGAGTACGCCGTGTTCGACGTCGAGGCCCTGCGGGCCCACCTGGACGCGCAGCTGGCCGGGGTCGAGGTGCACGCCGGCCGGGTCAGCGGGCCGGCCGGCCCCGGACGGGTCGCGCTCGAGGGCGGGGGCACGCTCACGGCATCCGTCGTCGTCGACGCGGCGGGGCGGTGGCAGCCCCTGAACGGCACGGCCCGGCGGCGGCCCGGTGCCGGCGCGCCGGTCGCGGCCGAGCAGACCGCCTTCGGCGTCGTCGTGCCCGAGGAGGCGGCCGCGGCGCTGGTGCCCCCCGGGGAGGCGCTGTTCATGGACTGGCGCGCGGACCACGGCGAGCCGGGCTGGCCCACGTTCCTCTACGGCATCCCCGTCGGCCGTGGTGAGGTGCTGCTCGAGGAGACCTCGCTGGCCCGCCGTCCGGGGCTCCCCGTCCCCGTGCTGCGGCGCCGGCTGCTGGCCCGGCTCGCGCACCACCGCATCGCGGTGCCGGACGGGGCCCGCACCGAGACCGTGCGCTTCCCCGTCGACCGGCCACGCCACGACGTCGACGGCGTGCTCGGCTTCGGCGCGGCGGCACCGCTCGTGCACCCCGCGACGGGCTTCAGCATCGCCGCCGCCCTCGGCCTCGCCGGGCCGGTCGCGGATGCCGTGGCGGCCCACCTCCCCGACGGCCCCGACGCCGCGCTCGCGGCCGCCCGCGCCGTCGTGTGGTCGCCGTCGGCCCGGGCGGTGCACCGGTTCCGGCGCATCGGGCTCGAGGCGCTGCTGCGGATGCCGCCCGCCGAGGTCCCCGGCTTCTTCGACGTCTTCTTCGCCCTCCCGTCGCACCAGCGCTGGGCCTACCTGACCGGCCGCGACGACCTCGGGGGCACCATGCGCACGATGGGCGGCCTGTTCGCCGCCGCCGACCTGCGGCTTCGCCGCCGGCTCGTGCTGCCGGCCCTGCGTCGACCCCTGCCCAGCAACGACGGCGTCGGTGCCCCGACCTAGGATGACCGGGTGACTGACCGGTGGATCGAGCTCGACGGGCTCGTCAACATGCGCGACCTCGGAGGGCTGCCCACGCGTGACGGCGGGCGGACGGCATCCGGGCGGTTGATCCGTTCCGACAACCTCCAGGACCTCACCGACGCCGACGTGGCCCGGCTCGTCGACGAACTCGGCGTCAGCGACATCATCGACCTGCGCACCGAGGTCGAGGTGCACCTCGAGGGCCCCGGGCCGCTGCGCCGGGTGGAGTCGCTGACCCATCACCACCACTCACTCATCGCCGCCCGCGGCGAGGAGGACCTCGACGCGTTGGCGGCCAAGGCCCTGGCCGTTCCGTGGAGCCCTGAGGGCACCCGCCGCGACGCGTCGTTCTGGGCCGAGCACTACCTGGGCTACCTCGCCGCCCGACCCGACTCGGTCGCGGCTGCACTGCGGGTGATCGGCGATGCGCCGGGCGCGGCCGTGGTGCACTGCGCCGCGGGCAAGGACCGCACCGGCACGGTCGTCGCGATGGCACTCGACGTGGCGGGGGTGCCGCACGACGAGATCGTGGCCGACTACGTGCTCACGGCCGAGCGGATCGAGGCCATCATCGGCCGCCTCATGTCACGCCCGGCGTACGGGCATGCCCTGTCGCAGCAGTCGATCGACGAGCAGTCCCCCAAGCCCGAGTCGATCGGGGCGATCCTGCGCGCCGTCGACGCCGGATGGGGCGGAGCGGCCGGGTGGCTGCGCGACCACGGGTGGACCGCCTCCGACGTCGAGGGACTGCGCCACCACCTCACCCGCTGAGGCTCCTGCCGCGGAGCCAGGTCCGGGCGACCCGCACCTTGGCGAGGGCGCCGGGGTCGGTCAGGGCGAAGGGGTCGCG
>NZ_DAORSO010000212.1:0-3051 GCF_035443565.1 Ornithinibacter sp.
CTCGCACCGTCGCCGGTCAAGGAGGTGGCGCTCGAGCACGGTCTCGAGGTGCTCACCCCGGTCTCACCTCGCGACCCCGACTTCCACGCGCGGCTGGTCGAGCTCGACCCCGACTGCTGCCCGGTCGTCGCCTACGGTGCCCTCGTGCCCCGCGCCGCGCTCGACGTGCCGCGGGTCGGCTGGGTCAACCTGCACTTCTCGCTGCTTCCGGCCTGGCGTGGGGCCGCCCCCGTGCAGCGCGCGATCATGGCCGGTGACGACGTCACGGGCGCCACGACATTCCTGCTCGAGGAAGGGCTCGACACCGGGCCGGTGCTCGGCACCCTCACCGAGACGGTGCGCCCGAGCGACACCAGCGGCATCCTGCTCGACCGCCTCGCCCACGCCGGCGCGGGCCTGCTCGTCGCGACGATGGACGGCATCGCCGACGGGTCGCTCCACGCCGTGCCCCAGCCCGATGACGGCGTCAGCCACGCCCCCAAGCTGACGACCGACGAGGCGCAGGTGCGGTGGGGGTTGCCCGCCCACGTCGTCGACCGGCACGTGCGCGGGTGCACGCCCGCCCCGGGGGCCTGGACGACCTTTCGCGGTGAGCGCGTCAAGCTCGGCCCCGTCGGGCTCGCCACGGCGGCAGCGCGGATGCCGTCCGCGGACTCCGTGGACGCACCCTCCCTCACGCTCGCCCCCGGTGAGCTGCACGTCACCAAGCGCTCGGTGCTCGTCGGCACCGGGTCCACCCCCGTCGAGCTGCGGGAGGTGCGTCCCCCCGGCAAGAAGGAGATGGCGGCGCCCGACTGGGCCCGCGGCGTCCGGATCACCCCAGGAGAACGTTTCGATGGCTGAGCGCGAGCACCACGACCGCGGTGGTTCCCGCCCGCAGCGGCGCGACGACCGCGCGGGCGGCCGACCGGCATCCGGCGGGCGTGGACCACGGGCGCGCAGCGCCACCGCACCCTCCCAGCGCACCAGGCGGGCCGAGCCGACCCGGTTCGCCGCGTACACCCTGCTGCGCTCCGTCGCCGAGGGTGGTTACGCCAACCTCGAGCTGCCCGACATCCTGCGGCGCCACCACCTCGCCGGCCGCGATGCCGCCTTCGCCACCGAGCTGGCCTTCGGCACGATCCGGTGGCAGGGCTTCTACGACGCCGTCATCGCCGAGGCTGCCGGCCGGCCGACCGAGCGGATCGACCCCCAGGTGCTCGACGTGCTGCGCCTCGGGGCCCACCAGCTCATGGGGATGCGGGTGTCGACCCACGCCGCGGCCGACCAGACGGTGGGCCTGTCCAAGGTCGTGGCGGGGGCCGGGGCGGGCAGCTTCGTGAACGCCGTCATGCGCCGGATGAGCGAGAGGACCCTCGAACAGTGGCAGGAGGCAGTGGTCCCCGAGGGTGGGGGAGTGGACGCCCTCGCGGTGCGCCACAGCCACCCCCAGTGGGTGGTCTCCGCGCTGCGGGCCGCCCTGCTCGGGCACGGGCGAGCCACCGCCGAGACGATCGACACCGAGCTCGAGGCGCTCCTGGCCGCCGACAACGACCCGCCCCGCGTCCACCTCGTCGCCAGGCCCGGTCTGTCGGACGTGGACGAGCTCCTGTCCTCCGCGGAGGCCCGCAAGAGCACCCTGTCGCCCCACGGCGTGGTGCTCGAGAGCGGTGACCCCGGGGCCGTCGCGGCCGTGCGCCAGGGCCGGGCGTCGGTGCAGGACGAGGGCTCCCAGCTGGTGGCCCTGGCACTGGCGGCGGCCGAGGTGGGACCCGACGTCCCGGACCGCTGGCTCGACCTGTGCGCGGGGCCCGGTGGCAAGGCCGGGGTGCTCGGCGCGATGGCGGTGCAGCACGGCGCCGACCTCACCGCCGTCGAGGTGACCCCCCACCGTGCCGACCTCGTGCGGACCACCCTCGCGGCCCTGACCCGGCACGCCGAGTCGGTCGGCCAGCGCGTCGAGGTGCGCACGGCCGACGGGCGTGACGTGGGCGGGGAGGAGCCGGCCGCCTATGGCAGGGTGCTCGTCGACGCCCCGTGCACCGGGCTGGGCGCGTTGCGCCGCCGCCCCGAGGCGCGGTGGCGCCGCCAGCCCTCCGACGTCGCCGAGCTGGCGCCGCTGCAACGGGCGCTGCTGACCTCGGCGCTGGCCGCCGTCGCCCCGGGTGGGGTGGTCGCCTACGCCACGTGCAGCCCGCACGTCGCCGAGACCAGGTTCGTCGTCTCCGACGTGCTGAAGAAGCACCCTGACGTCGAGGTCGTCGACGCCCGACCGCTGTTCACCGACGCCTCCGGGGCGCCCGTCGACGGGCTGGGTGACGGGCCGTACGTGCAGCTGTGGCCGCACGTCCACGGCACCGACGCGATGTTCTTCGCCCTGCTGCGTCGCCGCTGAACACCGTCACGGCCTAGGGTTGCGCCCGTGCTGATCTCACCGTCGATCCTCTCCGCCGACTTCGCGAACCTCGAGCGCGAGCTGGGGGCGATCGCCAACGCCGACTGGGCCCACGTCGACGTCATGGACAACCACTTCGTCCCGAACCTCACGCTCGGGCTGCCCATCGTCGAGGCGCTGGTGCGGGTGTCGCCCATCCCGATCGACTGCCACCTCATGATCGAGGACCCCGACCGCTGGGCCCCGGGGTACGCCGAGGCCGGGGCGCGCTCGGTGACCTTCCACATCGAGGCCGTCGCGGATGCCGTGGCGACCGCTCGCGCGATCCGCGCCGCTGGTGCCCGGGCGGCGTTCGCGGTCAAGCCGGGAACGCCCTTCGCGCCCTACGAGGACCTCCTGCCCGAGGTCGACATGGTGCTCGTCATGACCGTCGAACCCGGGTTCGGAGGCCAGTCGTTCATGGCCGACCAGATGTCCAAGGTCTCGCAGGTCCGCGAGGCCGTGCGCCGCCACGGCGGCGAGGTGTGGGTGCAGGTCGACGGTGGGGTGTCCGCCTCGACGATCGAGCAGTGTGCGGATGCCGGTGCCGACGTCTTCGTCGCAGGCTCCGCGGTGTACGGCGCCGAGTCGGCGTCCGCGGCGATCGAGCAGCTGCGCGCGCTCGCCACCGCCCACAC
>NZ_DAORSO010000213.1:0-1313 GCF_035443565.1 Ornithinibacter sp.
TTCCCGATCGTCTTCGACGAGGACGGTGTCGCCCACGCGCTGCCCGACGAGATGCTGCCCGTCGAGCTGCCCGAGGTGCCCGACTACAGCCCGAAGACCTACGACGCCGAGGACGCCAGCAGCGAGCCCGAGCCGCCGCTGTCGCGCGTTCCGGACTGGGTGGAGGTCGACCTCGACCTCGGTGACGGGCGAGGCACCCGGCGCTTCCGCCGCGAGACCAACACCATGCCGAACTGGGCGGGGTCGTGCTGGTACTACCTGCGCTACCTCGACCCGGCGAACGAGGGCGTCCTCGTCGACCCCGAGAACGAGGCGTACTGGATGGGCCCGCGCTCCGAGCCCGTGGCAGGCGCCCCCGCCGGTACCCGGGACCCGGGTGGCGTCGACCTGTACGTCGGCGGTGTCGAGCACGCCGTGCTGCACCTGCTCTATGCCCGGTTCTGGCACAAGGTGCTGCACGACCTGGGCCACCTGAGCAGTGACGAGCCGTTCCGCACCTACTTCAGCCAGGGCTACATCCAGGCCGCGGCCTACCGCGACGACCGCGGCCAGCCGGTGGAGGCCAAGGAGGTGCAGGAGGGCCCCGACGGCACCTTCACCTGGCAGGGCCAGCCCGTCACCCGCGAGTTCGGCAAGATCGGCAAGTCGCTGAAGAACATGGTCAGTCCCGACGAGATGTATGCATCGTTCGGTGCCGACACCTTCCGCCTCTACGAGATGGGCCTGGGCCCGCTCGAGCAGAGCAAGCCCTGGGACACCCGGGCCGTGGTCGGCAGCCAGCGCTTCCTCCAGCGGCTGTGGCGCAACGTCGTCGACGAGGAGAGCGGCGAGGTCGTCGTCGTCGACACTCCGATCGACGACGCGACGAACCGGGTGCTGCACCGCACCATCGATGCCGTGCGTGCCGACTACGCGGGGCTGGGCTTCAACACGGCCATCGCCCGGCTCACCGAGCTCAACAACGCCCTGACCAAGCTGCCCGGGGGAGTGCCCCGCGCGGCCGCCGAGCAGATCGTGCTCATGGTCGCGCCCCTCGCGCCGCACATCGCCGAAGAGCTGTGGGCGCGTCTCGGACACACCGAGTCGCTGGTCCACGAGGCGTTCCCGGTGGCCGACCCGGCCCTGCTCGTCGAGGACACCGTCACCTGCGTCGTGCAGGTCCGCGGCAAGGTCCGCGACCGCTTCGAGGTGCCCGCGGACATCAGCGAGGACGACCTGCGAGAGCTGGCGCTGGCGAGCGAGAAGGTCCAGGCAGCGGCGCCGGACGGCATCCGCACCGTCATCGTCCGGGCACCCAAGCTGGTCAACGTCGT
>NZ_DAORSO010000213.1:1413-3007 GCF_035443565.1 Ornithinibacter sp.
GGGGGTGTCTCGCGTCGTGGACCGCGGATGCCGTGGCGCGGCATCCGCTCCTACGATTTCCGACGTAGGTCATGAGTGCCAGCGACAAGCCCCGGCTCGTTGGTCAGCAACCCTCCTTCCGCGGTGGGGTGCTCCGGGTGACGACCTGGTCGACGTCGAAACCGGCGCCGGCAAGCGCGGATCACGGGGTCACCCGAGGTCCACAGTCCCGACGGAGACCTCCATCGTGTCGATCGCCCCGAGCACCCAGTCCCACTCCTTCCACCGCCGCCCGAGGCTGCGGGCCGTCCCCGATGTCGCCCTGCTCGCTCCCCGGGCCGGGTCGGATGCCGTGGCGCGCCTCGCGCACCCGGCGCACCGGGGGGCCGCCGGCCTCGACCAGGCCGGCCTGCCCCCGGTGGTTCGCGCCGGCCTCGTGCCGACCCTGTCCGGTGACTGGGTCGACTACGCGAACCTCGACCACGCGGCATCCACCCCGGCCTTCGAGCGGGTAGCGAGCGCCGTGGAGTCGGCGACCCGCACGTACTCCAGCGTCCACCGCGGCACGGGGTGGCTCTCGCGGGTGACCAGCGCCCACTACGAGGCGGCTCGCGACGAGGTGGCCCGCTTCGTCGGTGCCCGTGAGGACGACGTCGTCGTGTTCACCCGCGGCACCACCGACTCGGTGAACCTGCTCGCGCGGGCCCTGCCGCGGGGCACCACCGTCATCGTGTTCAACTCCGAGCACCACGCGACGCTCCTGCCGTGGTCCAAGCGGGGCACGGTGCGCCTGCCCGTGCCGGGCGGCGCCCGCGATGCCGAGGTCCTGCTGGAGAGCGCCCTTCGTGACCTGCCGGCCGGCACCGCTCGGCGCCCGCGCCAAGCCCTGGTCGTGCTGACGGCTGCGAGCAACGTCACCGGCGAGTTCTGGCCGGTCGAGTCCCTGACGGCCATCGCCCGTCGCCACGGCGCGCGCGTGCTGCTCGACGCCGCGCAGTCGGCCGCCCACCGCCCGCTCGACCTGGCGGCGCTCGACGTGGACTGGGTCGCCTTCTCGGGTCACAAGCTGCACGCCCCGTACGGCACCGGGGTGCTCGCCGGGCGCAGCGACTGGCTGGACGCCGCGGCGCCCTACCTCGCGGGTGGCGGCGCGACCGCGCAGGTCACACCCGAGTCGACCCGCTGGGCGACGGGTGCTGCCCGCCACGAGGCCGGCAGCCCGAACGTGCTCGGTGCGGTGGCGCTCGCGGCTGCGTGCGCGACGATCCGCGAGCACCGGGCCGCCATCGACGCCCACGAGGCTGCTCTCACGAAGGCGCTGCGCGACGGCCTGCGCACGATCGACGGGGTGCAGACCTACTCGCTGTTCGGTGAGGCCACCGCGCGCGGGCCGGTCGTGACGTTCACCGTCGACGGGCTCGACAGCCAGCTGGTGGCGGCAGCGCTGTCGGCAGAGCACGGCATCGGGGTGCGGGCCGGCAAGTTCTGCGCGCACATCCTCGTCGACACGCTGCTCGAGGAGGGGTCGGAGGAGCACGACAGCGCGGTTCGCGTCAGTGCCGGTCTGGCGAGCACCCCTGAGCACGTGGCCCGGCTGGTGGCGGCCGTGACGGCG
>NZ_DAORSO010000214.1:0-2948 GCF_035443565.1 Ornithinibacter sp.
GCGAGATCCCCACCCCGATCCTGGCCGAGATGCTCGCCCTGCACCCGAACACCGCCGCGCGCTGGGCCGCTCTCGCAGCCCGCGACTGGAGCCGGTACATCGCGCAGCGACATTGACACGGACTCCACACCGGCCCCTCTGACGACTCCACTCCAGGTGTGCCCCCATGGAATGAGCCCGTGTTGAGCGACGCTTTGGCTGACCACGTCGGGGGGTGCGGGGGTCACTGTGGTTGACGACGCGTGATTTGAGGAGGGTCTCTACGGTTGGCGTCAAGAGCGCGATGATGCGCTGAGGACGCGCGACGGCCCTCCCTAGCTTTGGCGAGCAGGAGGGCCGTCACTTGGTGCTTGGAGGGCACCCATGCTGATGGTAGGGAACGACCCTGTCGAGGTCGAAAGGTCGCTGGTAGCCGGGGAGCTGGTGTGCCCGTCATGCTCAGGTGCGCTGGGGCCCTGGGGGAACGCTCGGTGGCGGTCCTCGCGGGGGCCGGCCGGGACGGTGCGGCACCGTCCGCGGCGGGGCCGGTGTGCCTCGTGCGGGGGCACGCACGTGCTGCTTGCGCAGGGGTGGTTGTCGCGGCGCGCGGACGCGGCCTGCGTGATCGGGGCCGCGCTGGAGGCCAAGGCGGCCGGGGCCGGTCATCGGAGCATCGCGAGGCGGCTGGGCCGGCCGGTGTCCACGGTGCGGGGCTGGCTGCGCCGCTTCGCCGTGCGGGCCGAGCAGACCAGGGCCGGGTTCACCCGGCTGCTGCACGAACTGGACCCGTTGGCGGGGCCGCTGCAGCCGCGGGCCTGCCCGGTCGGTGACGCGGTCGAGGTGATCGGGCGGGCCGCCGCCGCGGCGGTCCTACGGCTGTGTCCGCAGCCGCCGTGGGAGTTCGCCGCGCGGGTCACCGGTGGGCGGTTGCTGGCCCCGCTGACCGGCGGTAAGGGGTGAGCAACACGAGTTGACCCCTGCCGCTGCCCGTGGTGGTGCGGGCACCCTTTCGGCGGACCAGTTCGGAACCAGGAGAGGGCAAGTGGATGAGTGAGCGACACAGACCGGGCGATGATGCGGCGCGCCGGGCCGAGCGGGCCAGGGACGTGGCGTTGTTCCGGTACGCGCTGATCCGGGAAGCCGCGGACGCCTCGTTGAGCACCCGGGCGCGCGGGGTGCTGGTGCGCGACCTCGCCGGGCGTGAGCACACCGGGCCGTTCGGGGGCAAGGTCATGGTCTCGCGGGTGAGCCTGGACCGGTGGGTGCGGGCCTGGCGCACCGGTGGGTTCGACGCGTTGGTGCCCTCCGCGCGGCACGCGCAGCCGCGCACCCCATCGACGGTGTTGGAGCTCGCGGTCGCGCTCAAGCGGGAGGTCCCGGCGCGCACCGCCGCGCAGGTCGTCGCGATCCTGACCGAGCACGGCGTGTCGGTGGCGCCCTCTGCGCGCACGCTGCAGCGGCACTTCGCCCGCCTGGAGCTGAACACCCGCCCGGACGGCGCCGGCCCGGGAGCCTTCGGCCGGTTCGAGGCTGCGACGGTCAACGAGCGGTGGACCGGGGACGCGCTGCACGGGCCGGTCATCGCCGGGCGCAAGACGTACCTGATGGCGTTCATCGACGACCACTCCCGGGCCCTGGTGGGGTACCGGTGGGGCCACAGCGAGGACATGCTCCACCTCGCCGCGGCGCTGCGCTCCGGGCTGGCCTCGCGGGGGGTCCCGCAGGTGGTGTACCTGGACAACGGGTCCGCGATGATCTCCCGGCAGCTGCTGCGCGCGCTGGCCGTCCTGGGGATCCGGTTGACTCACTCCCGGCCTGGCCAGCCCCAGGGGCGCGGGAAGATCGAACGGTTCTTCCGCACCGTGCGCGAGCAGTTCCTCCTCGAGCTGAGCGCCCCCAGCGCAACCAGGCAGGTCGGCGACCTCGCGGGGTTGAACGAGGCGTTCACGGCCTGGGTCGAAACGGTGTACCACCAGCGGGTCCACACCGAAACCGGGCAGGCACCCCTAGCGAGGTTCCTGGCCGCCGGGGCCCCGCAGGCCCCGACCCCGGCCGTCCTGCGGGAGGCGTTCTTGTGGTCCGAGCACCGGGCGGTGACCAAGACGGCGACGGTGTCCCTGCACGGCAACACCTACGAGGTCGACGCCGCCCTGATCGGCCGCCGCGTCGAGCTCGTCTTCGACCCGTTCGACCTCACCGACATTCGCGTGCGCTACGCCGGACGCGACCTCGGCACCGCGATCCCGCACGTCATCGGCCGGCACGTGCACCCCGCCGCCAAGACCACCGAGCAGACCTCGGTGCCGGTCACCGGGATCGACTACCTCGCCTTGGTCCGGGCCCGGCACACCACCACCCTGGCCAGCACGCGCGTGGACTACGCCGCGCTGGCCGCGCCCTCGGCGGCTCACGGCGTCCTGCCGGGACAGACCGACCTGCTGGACCTGCTCGAGCACCCCGACGACACCGACCGCCCTGATCGCGACCTGCAGGAGCTCTCATGACACTGGACCGCCTCCAAGCCCACTACGGCTTCACCCGCATGCCGTTCGGTCGGGCCCTGGCCCCCGGCATGCTGCACCGGCACACCGCCCACGCCGAAGCCGTCGCCCGCATCTCGTGGTGCATCACCGAACGCGCCCTCGGGGTAGTCACCGGCGAGGTCGGCGCAGGCAAGACCGTCGCCGTGCGGGCCGCGATCGCCGCCCTGGACACCTCCCGGCACACCACCATCTACCTGGGCAACCCCGCCGTCGGCGGCCGCGGCCTCTACGGCGGGATCGTCACCGCCCTGGGCGGCGTACCCCGCTTCCACAAAGCCGCCCTCATCCCACAGACCGCGGACCTGCTCGCCGCCGAGGAACACGAACGAGGACGCACCGTCGTCCTCATCCTCGACGAAGCACACCTCCTCACCGGCGACCAGCTCGAAGAGCTCCGCCTGCTGACCAACGCCGACATGGACTCCC
>NZ_DAORSO010000215.1:0-2919 GCF_035443565.1 Ornithinibacter sp.
GGCCGACGGTCAGGTCGTCATCACCGAACGCCCCGCAGGAGACCCCCGATGAGCGAGCACGTGTTCCCCCTCGACGACGCCCGCCTGCTCGTCGAGCGGGCGCTGGACGAAGACCTCGGCGACGGCACCGACGTCACCACCGTCGCGACCATCCCGGAGGAGCAGGAGTCGGTCTCGCACCTCGTCGCCCGTGCTGACGGAGTCGTCGCAGGGCTGCCGGTCGTCGCGCTCGTCGTCGAGGCGGTCGACGCCCGCCTGGGCACCGGGGTCGTCTGGGTCGACCTGCACGTCGACGACGGGGATGCCGTGGTGCGCGGTGACCACCTCGCCACCCTTCGCGGGTCGACCCGCACGACGCTGATCTCCGAACGCACGATCCTCAACGTGCTCTCGCGCACGTCCGGGGTGGCCACGCACACCCGTCGGTGGGCGGATGCCTTGGCCGGGTCGGGCGCGATGGTGCTCGACACGCGCAAGACGACCCCCGGCATCCGGGCGCTGGAGAAGTACGCCGTGCGCTGTGGCGGCGGCACGAACAAGCGCATGGGGCTCTACGACGTCGCGATGATCAAGGACAACCACAAGCTCGCCGCCGGTGGGCTGACGGCCGCGTACGACAGCATCCGGGCGGCGTTCCCGCACGTCGACATCCAGGTCGAGGTGACGACGACGGCCGAGGCGCTCGAGGCGGTTGCGGCCGGGGCGCGGTTCCTGCTGTGCGACAACATGTCGACCGACCTGCTGCGCACGACCGTGGATGCCGTGCGCGCCACGGGCGAGTAC
Organism: Ornithinibacter sp.; assembly: GCF_035443565.1. Classification (NCBI taxonomy): domain Bacteria; kingdom Bacillati; phylum Actinomycetota; class Actinomycetes; order Micrococcales; family Intrasporangiaceae; genus Ornithinibacter; species Ornithinibacter sp. Next base: position 784 of record NZ_DAORSO010000215.1, read on the forward strand.
GTCGAGGTCGAGGCCACGGGCGGGCTGACCCTCGAGGTGGCTGCGGAGTACGCGGCGACCGGGGTGGACTACCTGTCGGTGGGGGCGCTGACGCACTCCTCGCCGATCCTCGACATCGCCCTGGACCTCGATCCCGACCCGAGCTAGCCCCTGCCCCGCCTGAAACCCGACTTCGTGCGACTTGGGTGCGGTGAAGGGCCGGGTTGATGCCAATCTGCGCACCGAAATCGCACGAAGTCGGAGGTTGGGGGGCGACGGTCAGGCGTCGACGATGACCGGGATGACGAGCGGGCTGCGCCGGTGGGTGCGGTGCGCCCAGTTCGACACGGCCCGGCGCACGAGGTCCTCGATCTGCTCGAGGTCCTCGATGTTGTCGTTCGCCGCCTTGGTCAGGGCGTTCTGGATGGCCGGGGTCGCGCCGGAGAAGTCGAGCAGGTCCGGCGGGAAGCCGTGGGCCAGGTAGTCCGGGTCCTCGGTGAGCTTGCCGGTGTCGGGGTCGGCGATGCAGACCACCGTGACGACACCCTCCTCGGCGAGGGTGCGCCGCACGTGCAGCGTCTCCTCGGTGGCTCCGCCGACCGTCATCGAGTCGACGTAGACCAGGCCCGCAGGCACCGTGCCGGTGATCTTCGCGCGGCCATCGACGAGGTCGATGACGCTGCCGTCCTGGGCGATGAGGACGCGGTCCTTCTCGGCGCCGGTGCGGATGGCGATCTCGGCGTTGGCCTGAAGGTGACGCCACTCGCCGTGCACGGGCAGCACGTTGGTGGGCTTGAGGATGTTGTAGCAGTACGCGAGCTCGCCGGCGCTGGCGTGCCCGGACACGTGCACCTTGGCATTGCCCTTGTGCACGACGTTGGCGCCCCAGCGGGTCAGCTCGTTGATCACCCGGTAGATGGCGTTCTCGTTGCCCGGGATGAGCGAGGAGGCCATGAGCACGGTGTCGTTCGCGGCGATGCTCACCGGGTGGTCGCGGTTGGCCATGCGTGCCAGGGCGGCCATCGGCTCACCCTGCGAGCCGGTGGCGACGATGCACTGCTGGTCGGGGCGCAGCCGGTCCAGGGCCTTGAGGTCCTTGACGACGAGCCCGTCGGGGATGTTCAGGTAGCCCAGCTCGCGGGCGATGCCCATGTTGCGCACCATCGAGCGGCCGACGAACGCGACCTTGCGGCCGTGGCTGTGGGCGGTGTCGAGCACCTGCTGGATGCGGTGCACGTGGCTCGCGAAGCTCGAGACGATGACACGACCCTTGGTGTTGCGGAACGCCGTGTCGATGGCCGGGGCCAGCTCACCCTCGGAGATCATGAAGCCGGGGACCTCGGCGTTGGTGGAGTCGACGAGGAACAGGTCGACACCCTCCTCGCCAAGCCGGGCGAAGGCCCGCAGGTCGGTGACCCGGCCGTCGAGCGGGAACTGGTCCATCTTGAAGTCGCCGGTGTGCAGCACCAGGCCAGCAGCGGTGCGGATGGCCACCGCCAGACCGTCGGGGATCGAGTGGTTGACCGCGATGAACTCGAGGTCGAAGGGACCCATCGGGCGGCGGTCACCTTCGGCGACGACCACCGAGCGGGGGGTGATCTTGTGCTCGGTGAGCTTGGCCTCGAGCAGTGCCAGGGTCAGGCGGGAGCCGACGACGGGGATGTCCGGGCGCTCGCGCAGCAGGTAGGGCACGCCGCCGATGTGGTCCTCGTGGCCGTGCGTGAGGACGATGGCATCGACCTTGTCGAGCCGGTCCCTGATCCAGGTGAAGTCGGGGAGGATGACGTCGACCCCGGGCTGGCTCTCGTCGGGGAAGAGCACGCCGCAGTCGACGATGAGCAGGCGACCCTGGTGCTCGAAGACGGTCATGTTGCGGCCGATCTCGCCCAGGCCGCCCAAGGGGACGACCCGCAGGCCGTTCGGCGGCAGCTGGGGCAGCGACCCGCTGCTCTTGCGGCGCGGTGACCGGCGGCTCATCGGGCGGCCTGCACTGCGAGGGAGATGGAGATCATGGGGTGGTGACGCGTCACTGGGGGCCTTCCGGCTGGGGGATCGATGGCTGCGCAGCACAGTGCGCGGGGTGGAACAGGTCTGGGTGGGCGGCTCGCGCCCGACAAGGTCGAGTCTGCCACCGCAAGGCGCCGCGACCGGCATCCG
>NZ_DAORSO010000216.1:0-2831 GCF_035443565.1 Ornithinibacter sp.
GCGGTCTGCGACGCCAGCGGTCCGTACATCGCGATCACCGAAGGATTCGTGAGGACGCCGGCAAGACCCGTCGCCGCTGCCTCGTCGTCGGGGTAGAGCGCGAGCGTCGCCTGCGCCGAGCCGACCGAGAGGGCGACCAGCCCGAGCACGCTGGCAGGCACGAGGATGCGGTCGCGCCGCCACGCGAGCCGGAACAGCTCGGGCGCGCCAGCCAGCCGGGTGGTCATGGTGACGGTTCTCGATAGCGCGCGAGGAAGAGCTCCTCGAGCGTCGGCGGCTGGCAGGTCAGGGCCAGCACCCCGCGGCGGCCGAGGTGCTCCACGAGGTCACCGAGGTGGGCGGAGTCCACCGAGCAGCTCAGCTCGCTACCGGCATCGCCGCCGCCGGAACCGCCGCTGGCGGTGCTGCTCACGAGGTCGATGTCGTGGATGCCGGCCCACCCCGCGACGTCTGCCGGCGCCACCGCGTCGCGCAGCACGGCGTGCACCCGGGTGCGGGTCAGGTGACGCAGGTCGGCGAGGCTGCCGCTGTCGACGATCCGGCCCGAGCGCACGATGCTGACCCGGTCGCAGGCCCGTTCGACCTCGCTGAGGATGTGGCTCGACAACAGCACGGTGCGGCCCTGCGCCCGGAGCTCGGCGAGCTCGGCCTGGAAGACCTCCTCCATGAGCGGGTCCAGCCCCGACGTCGGCTCGTCGAGGATGAGCAGCGGTGCATCGCTGGCCAGCGCCGCGACGAGCGCCACCTTCTGCCGGTTGCCCTTGGAGTAGGCGCGCCCCTTCTTCGTCTCGTCGAGCTCGAAGCGTGCCACGAGGCGGCGGCGACGGTCGTCGTCGATGCCGCCGCGCAGCCTCCCGAGCAGGTCGATGACCTCGCCGCCACTGAGGGTCGGCCACAGGACGACGTCGCCCGGCACGTAGGCGATGGAGCGGTGCAACTCGGTCGCGTCGCGCCAGGGATCGCGACCGAGGACGGAGGCCGTGCCGCCGTCGCCGCGCAGCAGCCCGAGCAGGACCCGGATCGCCGTTGACTTGCCCGACCCGTTCGGTCCGAGGAAGCCGTGCACCTCGCCGTGGGCGACGGTGAGGTCGAGCCCGTCCAAGGCCTGCGTGCGGCCGAACGCCTTTTGCAGGCCGGTCGTGCGGATGACATCGACGTCTGACGTCGCCATGGCCCCTACGCTACGCCCGCCCGCGTCAGACGTGGATACACTCGGCTTCCTATGAACGACGATGCTCTCCTCGCCGCGCTCGGCGAGCGCATCTCCGCACTCGCACCCGCACTCATCGACATCCGGCGTGACCTGCACGCCCACCCCGAGTTGTCGCGCGAGGAGACGCGCACGACGCAGTCCGTGGCCGACCACCTCGCCGCCGCCGGGGTGCGCGTTCGCCTGCTGCCCGGAACCGGCCTGCTCGCCGACGTCGGGCCCGAGGATGCCGTGCACCGGATCGCGCTGCGCGCGGACATGGACGCCTTGCCGGTTCGCGAGCGCACCGGCCTCGACTTCGCCTCCACCACTCCTGGGGTGTGCCACGCCTGCGGGCACGACGTGCACGTCACGGCGCTCATCGGGGCGATGCTGGCGCTGGCCTCCTGCGAGCCGGCGCTGACCGAGCGCGGTGTCGCGGTTCGCGGCATCTTCCAGGCGGCCGAGGAGATGATCCCCGGCGGGGCCCACGACGCCATCCTCGCCGGAGCGCTCGACGGGGTCGACGCGGTCTTCGCGGTGCACTGCGACCCCAGCCTCGACGTGGGGCAGGTGGGCCTGCGTGAGGGGCCGATCACCGCGGCCTGCGACCAGGTGGCGGTCTCCCTGCACGGCCGCGGCGGGCACACCTCCCGCCCGCAGCTGACCGAGGACCTCACCTACGCCTTGGCCAAGGTCGTCACCGACGTGCCTGCAGCGCTCTCGCGCCGGCTGGACCCCCGCGCCGGAGCCGCTCTGGTGTGGGGCACCATCGCCGCCGGTCGCGCCCCCAACGTCATCCCGTCGACGGGTGAGTGCACCGGCACGCTGCGCATGCTCGATGCCCACGCCTGGCTCACCGTCGGCCCGCTGCTCGAGGAGATCGTCCACGGCGTCGTCGCCCCGTACGGGGTGCAGGCCAAGGTGGAGCGGGTCAAGGGTGTGCCGCCCGTCGTCAACACCAGCGACGGCATCCAGTCGTTCCGCCTCGCTGCCCTCGCCGGCGGCATGGTCCCCGTCTCCACGACCCAGTCGCTCGGCGGTGAGGACTTCTCCTGGTACCTCGCGCAGGCTCCCGGCGCGATGGCCCGTCTGGGAACCCGCACCCACGGAGGCCCCACGTTCGACCTGCACCAGGGTGACCTCGTCGTCGACGAGGACGCCATCGCCCTCGGTGCCCGCCTCCTCGCATCGGTGGCGATCGTCTGGCACACCGACGCGACCCGTCGCGCCCTCGACCCGATGGAGACCGAATGAGCACCGCCGACGTCGACTGGGACGCCCTGCACGCCGAGGCCGTGCGGATGACGACCCTGGCGTATGCGCCGTACAGCGAGTACCGCGTCGGTGTCGCCGGTTTCGTCGAGGACGGCCGGATGGTCTCCGGGTGCAACGTCGAGAACGCCGGCTACGGGGTGACCCTGTGCGCCGAGTGCGGCATGGTGTCGCAGCTGCACGCCACCGGGGGCGGCCTGCTGACCGCGGTCTACTGCGTCGACGGTGCCGGCCAGGCCCTGATGCCGTGCGGCCGCTGCCGCCAGCTGCTCTGGGAGAACGGCACCCCGCAGACCCTGCTCATGACCCCGCTCGGAGTGCTGCCGATGGAGCAGATCCTGCCCCAGGCGTTCGGCCCCGAGCACCT
>NZ_DAORSO010000217.1:0-2778 GCF_035443565.1 Ornithinibacter sp.
TCAACGCCATCAACCGGATGATCGAGGTCGGCCTCAAGGGCGTCGAGTTCATCGCGGTGAACACCGACGCGCAGGCTCTCCTCATGAGCGACGCCGACGTCAAGCTCGACGTCGGCCGTGAGCTCACGCGGGGGCTCGGCGCGGGCGCGGACCCCGAGGTCGGCAAGAAGGCCGCCGAGGACCACGCGGAGGAGATCGAGGAGGTCCTGCGGGGCGCCGACATGGTCTTCGTCACCGCGGGCGAGGGCGGCGGCACCGGCACCGGCGGTGCGCCCGTCGTGGCCCGCATCGCCCGGGGCCTCGGCGCGCTGACCATCGGCGTCGTCACGCGACCCTTCACGTTCGAGGGTCGTCGTCGTGCCAACCAGGCCGAGACCGGCATCGCGCAGCTTCGCGAGGAGGTCGACACCCTCATCGTCATCCCGAACGACCGGCTGCTGTCGATCAGCGACCGGGGCGTGTCGATGCTCGATGCGTTCCGCAGCGCCGACCAGGTGCTGCTGTCCGGTGTGCAGGGGATCACCGACCTCATCACCACCCCCGGGCTGATCAACCTCGACTTCGCCGACGTGAAGTCGGTCATGCAGGGCGCCGGATCGGCGCTCATGGGTATCGGCTCGGCGCGCGGTGAGGACCGTGCCGTCCAGGCGGCCGAGCTCGCGATCTCCAGCCCGCTGCTCGAGGCCAGCATCGACGGTGCCCACGGGGTGCTGCTCTCCATCCAGGGTGGCAGCGACCTCGGCCTCTTCGAGATCAACGAGGCCGCCCGCCTCGTGCAGGAGGCCGCGCACCCCGAGGCCAACATCATCTTCGGTGCCGTCATCGACGACGCCCTCGGTGACGAGGTGCGGGTCACGGTCATCGCGGCCGGGTTCGACGGCGGGGCCCCGGCGCGACGCGCCGACGACCGCGCCCTCGGGTCGGTGCAGGGGCGCTCCGCCCCCGCAGCCGCGGCCCCCGTGGCAGCGCCCGCCGCGCAGCGTCAGCCCGCGGCTCCGGTGAACGCCGCCCCGGAAGAGGGCGCCGTCATGACCGAGCAGGCCCAGGCTCCGGTCGAGCCGGCCCGTCCGGTGCAGCCCGTACAGGCACCGCCGCGCACGGTGACCTTCGACGAGAGCGACGACCTCGACGTGCCGGACTTCCTCAAGTAGGTCGCAGCGCAGCACTCCCCGACGAAGCGGGCCGGTTCACGCCGGCCCGCTTCTCGCGTCGCTTGCCTGCTTGGGGAAGTCCGACCCACATCGTGCATGTCCGACCCGCGCGCCTATGGTGGGAGGGTGTTCGCCTGGCATGAGGACCGCAGCGGTGTCGTCCGCGCTGTCACGGATCGCTCGTCGGGCGTGAGCACCGGGGCGTACGCCGGGCTGAACCTCGGCGGTCACGTCGGCGACGACCCCGAGGCGGTGAGCCGCAACCGTGCCTCGCTGGCCGAGCGACTGGGCCGCCCGGTGGTGTACATGGACCAGTGCCACGGTGCCGGGGTCGCCGTCGTCGACTCCGTGCCGGCGACACCGCCGACGTGTGACGCCGTCGTCACCCGCTCGGTCGACATCGCCCTCGCCGTCCTCGTCGCGGACTGCGTCCCCGTCCTGCTGTCCGGGACCGGTGTCGTCGCCGCGGTCCACGCCGGCCGACCCGGCCTCGTCGCCGGCGTCATGCCGGCCACCCTCGAGGTCATGGGCCTGCTCGGCGCAGGACCCATCGACGCCGTCGTCGGCCCATCGGTCTGCGGGCGGTGCTACGAGGTGCCCGAGGGGATGCGAGAGGCCGCTGCCCGGGTGCAGCCCGTGGCGGCGACGGTGTCCTGGACGGGGACGCCCGCCGTCGACGTCGCGGCCGGCGTCGTGGCCCAGCTGCGAGAGGGAGGAGTGGCGGTGCGCTGGGTCCCGGGCTGCACCCGTGAGCGCCACGACCTCTACTCCTACCGCCGCGACGGGCCCACGGGCCGCTTCGCCGGAGTCGTCGCCCGGAGCGCCCCGTGAGCGACCCGGCCACCGCCGCCCGTCAGCGCGAGCTGGCCGCAAACCTCGCCGCCGTCCGTGACCGGATCGACGAGGCCCGACGTGCGGCCGGTCGCACGGACGAGATCGCCCTCGTCGTCGTCACGAAGTTCTTTCCCGCCGGCGACGTCGACCTGCTCGTCGACCTCGGCGTCACCGACATCGGCGAGAACCGCGACCAGGAGGCGGTCGCCAAGGTCGCTTCGCTGAGGCACCGTGACCGGCTGCGCGTCCACTTCATCGGCCAGCTCCAGAGCAACAAGGCCGGCTCCGTCGCGGGGTACGCGGACGTCGTGCAGTCCGTGGACCGCGCCAAGGTGGTGCGTGCCCTCGACCGGGGCGCCACGGCATCCGGCCGGGTCCTGGACGTGACGGTGCAGGTGGCCCTGTCCGACAGCGAGGGCAGGGGAGGGGTGCCCGTCGACCAGGCCCCGGCCCTGGCCGACGTCGTCACCCAGGCGGCCTCGCTGCGCCTTCGCGGGGTGATGGCCGTCGCGCCGCTCGGAGAGGACCCGCGTGCCGCCTTCGCCCGCCTGCGGGAGGTGCGCGACGGCATCCGACGGTCTCATCCCGCGGCCACGTGGATGTCCGCGGGCATGAGCGGTGACCTCGAGGCCGCGGTTGCCGAGGGTGCGACACACCTGCGTGTCGGGTCCGCAATCCTCGGATCTCGGCTGTCCCACCGGTAACTTCGGTCACGATGGACGGCGCCGAATGGGCGGAGCCGACGACCAAGGAGCACTCAATGGCAGGCGCGCTGCGCAAGACGATGGTCTAC
>NZ_DAORSO010000218.1:0-2774 GCF_035443565.1 Ornithinibacter sp.
TCCAGGGCCCGCCGGTGGTTCTCCTCGCTCGACCCCGCGCACCCGGCGGCCGCGATGCGAACCGTGGCCCCGGCATCCGCCGCCGGCAGCGCGGTCGAGAGCACGCAGCAGTCGGTCGACACCCCCGTCAGGGTCAGCCGGGCACCGTCGCCGACGAGGTCGCGCAGCACCGGCCACTTGCCGAACGTGCCCGCCGTGACGACGTGCTCGGCAACGCCGGCCAGTTCCGGCACGACGGCGTACAGCGGGTCGCCGTCAGGCACGAGCGCGAACGGCCACTCCTCGTAGTACGGACCCCACGACCCTCCGAGGCCGGGATCGGCCACGAAGCGCGTGATGATGGTGCGCGACGGGGTGGATGCCGCGGCCAGCGTCGCGATGTGACCGACCGCCCCGGCCCACATCGACGACCCCCACGGCGAGGCCTGCGGGTCGGCGAAGACGACCTGGGGGTCGATGATGACGAGCCAGTCGTCGCCCAAGGTCTGCGGGTGGTCAGGGCGGGCCAGCGCGTCAGCCATCGACGAGCGCTTCCTGCTGCTGCACCCTTGCCCGGCGGGCCACGTAGGTCACGGCGAACGACAGGACCAGGGCGAGCAGCACCCCGAGGTTGGCGTACGGCCAGGCGCCGTCCCAGTAGGGGGCGCCTTCGCCTTCGGTGATGTATGTTCCGAGGCCGAGCGGCTCCAGGAGGTAGCCCTGCCAGTTGTTCCACGCGGCATCCTGGGCGAAGTTGTTGACGACCAGGCCCCACCCGATCACCGACGCGACCACCATCGTCGCGATCGACACCCAGTCCCACGAGCCGTAGCGGCCGCGCACGTCGAAGAGGGCGTCGTCGTCGTAGTCGCGCTTGCGCAGGGCGATGTCGGCGATCATGATCCCCGCCCACGACGCGAGCGGCACGCCGAGGGTGATGAGGAAGCTCTGGAACGGCCCGAGGAAGTCCTGCGCCACGAAGACGACGAAGAACGTGCCGAGGGTGAGGATGATGCCGTCGACCAGGGCCGCGGCCGGCCGCGGGACGCGCACCCCGAGCGAGAGCAGCGTCAGCCCCGAGGAGTAGATGCCGAGGACGGCGCCGGAGATCAGCGACATGATCACCGCGACGAGGAACGGCACGAGGAACCACGTCGGCAGGATGGTCGCGAGGGTGCCGATCGGGTCGCTCGGGATGCCGGCCAGCACCTCCTCGTTGGATGCCGAGAGCATGAGCCCGAAGGTCACGAGCAGGACGGGAGCCAAGGCACCGCCGAGGGTGTTCCAGAAGACGATGGCGCCACCGGAGGCTGACCGGTGCTGGTAGCGCGACCAGTCCGCGGAGATGTTGATCCAGCCCAGGCCGAAGCCCTCATGAGCATGACGAACGCCCCGATCACCGACTGGGTCGGGCCGGAGGGCAGCGCGGCGACGGCTGACCAGTCGATCTCGCGGGCGGCGATGATGACGAAGAGGATCGTCACGGCGCCGGTGAGCCAGGTGAGCACCGACTGCATCCGCATGATGATGTGGTACCCCGCCACCGACGCGAGCACGATGATCGCCGCGACGACGACGGCTGCCACGACCTTCGTCCCCGTGCCGCCGCCCCAACCGAGCTGCTCGAACACGGTCGCGGTGGCGAGCACGGCCATGATCGCCAGGAAGGTCTCCCAGCCGATCGACACCAGCCACGAGATGACGCCCGGCACCTTCTGCCCGGTCACCCCGAAGGCGGCGCGAGACAGGATCATCGTCGGGGCAGAACCGCGCTTGCCGGCGATCGCGACGATGCCGCACAGCACGAACGAGGTGACGATGCCGAGCACCGTGACCAGGGTGGCCTGCCAGAACGAGATGCCGAACCCGAGCACGAACGCCGCGTAGGAGATGCCGAAGACCGACACGTTGGCCGCGAACCACGGCCAGAACAGGTCTTTGGGCTGGGCCGTTCGCTCGGACTCGTCGATGATCTCGATGCCCGTGGTCTCGATCCCCAGCCGCTGCGTGGCGGCGACGGTGGTGTCAGTCATGGGGCGAGCATAGGCCCGCGGGCACGCCGATCAGCGACCCCGACACCCGGCTGAGGTAGGGGTCAACGACGGCCCGCACGCAGGGTGCGGGCCGCACGAGGTGGCGCGGTCAGGGTGGCGTCAACGCCGGCCCGGAGACCACGACCCGTAGTCGTCGTCGTCTTCCTCGCGGTCGTCGGTCGAGGTGCGACCGCCGCCCGTCTGGGAAACACCGTGAAGTTCGCGCTCAAGCGCGGAGAGGTCGGTGTCGGGGCTGAAGTACTTCAGCTCGCGAGCGACCTTCGTCTGCTTGGCTTTGGCTCGGCCGCGCCCCATGGCGTGACCCCCTCGTGCGTATGCCGGGGCGGCACCACAAATGGGACGGCCCCGACGTTCAGGGTCATCCCATGTCGCGGAGCGGTCCCGGGAATGGTGTGTATGTCGTGGCGCCAACGGTACATGAGTGGAGCAGGTCCGGCGACGTCGTCCCGAACAACGGCCTCAGGTGTCGCGATGTTCCCCCGCCGGCAGCCAGGGGCGCGGGCCCCCGGCGGCGATCCGGCGCTCGGCGAGGCGGTCGGCGGCGACCGCGGGGGTGACGTCCTCGGCATCCGCGCTGCGCAGCACCTCGAGGGTGTGGTCGAAGATCGTGGCCGTGCGCCGGCGGGCCCGCTCCATGTCGAAGCCGTGCAGCTCGTCGCTGACCTGGATCACGCCACCCGCATTGACGAGGAAGTCGGGGGCGTAGGTGATGCCGCGCTCCCGCAGCCGCTCCGCCGTGCC
>NZ_DAORSO010000219.1:0-2754 GCF_035443565.1 Ornithinibacter sp.
CAGGATGCTCTGGCGGGAGCGGTACTCCTCGGCGTCGATCTCGCCGCGGGCGAACCGCTCGTCAAGGATCCGCCGGGCATCCCCGTCACGACGTGCGTCGCGCGGGCCCGGGCCTCCGCTGCCGCGGAAGAGTGCCACGATTCCGAAGACGACCACGGCCCAGAAGGCCACCGTCGTCAGGGTCATCAGGAGCCATCCGCCCCATCCCATGCCGTTGCCCCACATCATGGTGCTCACCTCTTCACGTCGGGTCGATGGGTCCACCCTCCTCGGCCGGCCCCTGCTGCCCGGTCGCGGTTCCATGAAGGTTCGCTGAAGATGTGCCCGCAGACCCTGTGTGGGCCGCGAACGGTGGGGCGCGGCTGCGACGATGACGGCATGCCCGCCACTGACCGCGACCCCAGGTCGGCGCCCGGCGACGCCGAGCGCAACCCCCGGGTCGCCATCAGGGCCCTCGTCGTGGAGGACGAGGTCGAGATGGCCAAGGTGATCGGCAGCTACCTCGAACGTGAGGGCTTCGAGGTCCACCTAAGCCACGACGGCCTGGATGCCGTGGCCAGGGCTCGCGAGGTCGACCCCGACATCGTCGTGCTTGACCTGGGGTTGCCCGGCCAGGACGGCCTCGAGGTGTGTCGGCAGCTGCGGACGTTCTCTGACGCGTACGTGGTGATGCTCACGGCCCGCACCGATGAGGTGGACACCTTGGTCGGCCTGTCGGTCGGCGCTGACGACTACCTCACCAAGCCCTTCAGCCCGCGCGAGCTCGTCGCCCGCCTTCGGGCGATGCTCCGCCGCCCCCGCCCCATCGGCACCCCCGCCCCCGACACGGCAGGCTTCAGGGCGTTCGGACCCTTGACCATCGACCCCACCGGGCGTGACGTCTGGCTGCGCGACGAGCCGATCGCCCTGACCCGCACCGAGTTCGACGTCCTGGCGGTGCTGTCCGAGCGCCCCCGACTGGCCTACACCAGGCGCCAGCTCATCGACGCCGTCTGGGGGCAGACCTGGGTCGGCGACGAGCACCTCGTCGACGTCCACATCGGCCACCTGCGCCGCAAGCTCGACGACGACGCCAGCGCGTCACGGTTCATCCGCACCGTGCGAGGTGTCGGCTACCGGATGGGCTCGGGCGAGTGAGCGGGCAGAGCTGGCTGGCCAGGCGGCGCACCACTGCGCCTCTGTCCACCCGACTGCTCGTCGCTCAGGCCTTGGTCCTGTTCGCCGGCGCGGTCACCGCGTGGGTGGTGGCATCCGTCGTCGCCCCCGGGATCTTCCACGACCACCTCGTCCAGGCCGGTGTCGGGCACTCCTCGGCCGAGGCCGCCCACGTCGAGGAGGCATTCGGCTCTGCGCTGCTCATCTCGTTCGCGGTCGCGCTCCTGACCTCGGTCCTCATGGCCCTTCTGGTGACCGGATACTTCACCCGCCGGGTCCAACGCTCCACGACGCAGGTGTCTCATGCCGCAGCCAGGATCGCCGAGGGCCAGTTCGGGGCACGCGTGCCCAGCCCCGGCCTCGGCCCCGAGTTCGACCAGCTCGCCGACACCGTCAACGAGCTGGCCGAACGCCTCGGCGACGTCGAGCGAACTCGGCGCCGCATCCTGGCCGACCTCGCCCACGAGATGCGCAACCCACTGGCCACGATCGAGACGCACCTGGAGGCGCTCGAGGACGGCGTGCGCGACCTCGATGAGCCAACCCTTGCGGCGCTGCACGGCGGCACGCAACGGCTGCACCGCCTGGCCGAGGACATCAGTGCCGTCTCACGCGCCGAGGAGGGCCAGCTGGACTCGCGCCCGGTCCGCACCAGCCCCCAGCTGCTCCTGAGTGCGGCCGCGGCCGCCGCGCAGGAGGCCTACGACACCGCTCAGGTTCGGCTCACCCTCGAGGCGGGCGGCACGGTCCCGGACGTCCACGTGGACCCCGAACGGATGGGGCAGGTCCTGGCCAACCTGCTCGACAACGCATTGCGGCACACCCCACCAGGGGGGTCGGTTCGCCTGCGCGCCACCCGGCCGGACCAGAACTGGGTGGAACTGGAGGTGGCCGACACCGGTGACGGCATCACCGCCGAAGCCCTCCCCCACGTGTTCGAGCGGTTCTACCGCGCCGACCCCGCCCGCCTGCGCCAACCCGGCAACAGCGGCAGCGGCATCGGCCTGACCATCAGCCGCGCCCTGGTCGAGGCCCACGGCGGTGGCCTGTCCGCACACAGTGCCGGCCTTGGACAAGGAACCACGTTCCGCATCCGCCTGCCAGCCGCTTCCGGATGACGACCACGGCGCAGGGAATACACCCCCCGGGGGTATCGTTGACGAGGTTGAGCGAAGGAGGACCATGACCGAGCACGCGCCACACCCCGCCACGATCCCGGGCTACATCGACGACAAGGACAGCCACCTCACGCGGCTGCGCCGCATCGAAGGACAGGTGCGCGGGTTGCAGCGGATGGTCGAGGCCGACACGTACTGCATCGACATCCTCACCCAGGTCTCCGCGGCCACCAAGGCCCTGGAAGCCGTCGCCCTGGGCCTGCTGGATGACCACCTGCGGCACTGCATGGTCCACGCCGCGAACGACCCCGCCCACCTCGAGGAGAAGCTGAGCGAGGCCTCCTCCGCCATCGCTCGACTCGTCCGCTCCTGAACCCAACGACCCCACCAGCAGCATCCCAAGGAGACACCAGATGAACACCCAGACCTTTCCCGTCACCGGCATGACCTGCGGCCACTGCGTGAGCGCCGTGAGCAGCGA
>NZ_DAORSO010000220.1:0-2742 GCF_035443565.1 Ornithinibacter sp.
CGTCCTGGTTGCGCGCCAGGTCGGTCGGCTCGCAGGTGTGCGTCATCGGGACGACACTGTCGGCCACGCGTGCGGTCACCGGGAGCACGATGCTCTGCCCCCTCCCGTTCGTGGAGGCGAGCGTCACCTGCCCGAAGGCCCAGCCGGCGGGGGCGGCCGTGCCGTCGATGGTGATCGTGATCGTGCGCGTCCCACCGGCCGGCACGGAGAACGAGCTCGGCGACACGCTGATCTTCAGGCCCTTGGCACCCGTGGTGCTGGCCTTGAACGGTTGGGCACGCGTCGTCGTGTTGGTGAGGGTCCGCTGCGTGGTGATGGCCCCGGGCAGTGGGCTGGCCTGGATGCTCGGCAGGTTGAGGTCGACCCGGTCCATGGCAGCGATCCCGAAGAGGTTCTCGGGGGTCTCGCTGATCGTGGCGACGGCCGCGACGGCCGCATCGACGCGCATCGAGCCGGCACCGCGGTCGAACGGGTCCGCCGGGGTCACGCCGTCCTCCTTGAGCACATCCTGCGTCGAGGACGTCATGAGGGCCGACTTGATCTGGCCGGGCGTCCAGGTCGGGTGCGCCGCCTTGACCAGTGCCGAGGCACCGGCCAGGTGCGGGCTCGACATCGAGGTGCCGGCGATGGCCTGGAACAGCTCACCCTCGGGCCCGCCGTTGTAGGTGAGCGGCGTCGGGGTGTGCCCAGCGAGGATCTGCACGCCGGGGGCGGTGATGTCAGGCTTGAGGAAGTCACCCAGCGGCCCGCGCGAGCTGAAGCCCGCCATGACGTCGCCCCGCACCGTCGCCGGTTGGCCGGCCGCCCACGTGGCGGTGACCCCGCTGTGGGTCCCGAGGAAGGCGAGCAGATCGGCGTTCGGTCCCTCGAGGTGGACCGACGGGACGAAGTGGTTGTCGGTCTCGGTGTCGCTGGCCGTGGAGTTGAACAGGATCATCCCGCTCGCGCCGCCGAGCGAGGCGTAGTAGCCCTTCTCGACCCGGCCGTTGACGCCTCGTTGGCACACGACGACCTTGCCGCTGAGCGACCCGGCCGCAAAGGCCTTCTCGCACAGGGCACCACCGGTGTAGCCGGGCACCTGCGAGGCGAGGACGACGGGGATGCCGGCCACGCCCGCCGTGATCGTCGAGCCCACCTTGCTGAACGTGTCGCGGTTGCCGGCGGTGAGGGTGAGCGTGGACTCGAAGTGGCGGTCGGACGTCGACGCACCGACGGTGGTCACCCACGGACCGCCGTGGTTGGCGGTGGCTGCGCCCGGGCCGTCGTTGCCGGCGGAGGCGTTGACGCTGATCCCGGCCGCGGTGGCGTCGAGGAAGGCCAGTTCCACCGGATCGTTGTAGGGGTTGGCGCCACCACTGATCGAGAAGTTGATGACGTCGACGCCGTCGACGATGGCCTGCTGGATGGCGTCCACGGAGTCCGAGCCGTAGCAGCCCTGGTCGAGGCACACTCGGTAGGCGATGACCGAGGCGCCAGGCGCGATTCCGCTCACCGGCCCACGCTCGACCCCGAAGACCTTGGCGCTGGCGACCGGGCTACCGGCCGCAGTGGTCGCCGTGTGCGTGCCGTGGCCGTCGGCGTCACGGGCCGAGCAGACGCTGCCGTTGCAGTACTCGCCCGGGACCGCCCCGGTCACTGCGAGGTAGGTGTCGAGGAACACGTGCGCACCGACGAGCTTGTCGTTGCACTCGAACTGTGCGCCCAGATCGGCACTGCCGTCCCCGAACTCACACGCGAACGGCCCACCATCCGGGGGGTCGATGCCCGGGTCGGCCAACGAGGGGTGCTCGGGCCAGATGCCCGAGTCCAGGACGCCGACGAGCACGCCTTCCCCGGCAGTGCTCGACCCACCGAGGGATGGCCACACCTTCGTCGCCCCGACGAACCGCGGCGAGGAGTCGGTCTGCAGCTGCTCGAGGGTGTCGCTCTGCACGGCGACCACGCCGTCGACGGCCAGGAGGTCCTTGGCCTTGTTGGCGGGCAGCCGCACCGCGACACCGCCGAAGGCCGTGGTGAACGAGCGCCCGACCTTCGCGGCCGGAACGGCCTTCTTGATGTCCTGGGCCGCGGCAGCCACCACCGCGTTCGCGTGCTTGGTGTAGGCCGCGACAGCCGCCTTGTTCGCCTTGAGGGGCTTCTTGGTGGCGGCGGGGCTGGTCGCCTTCAGCCCCTTGATCCCGCCCGCGTACGACGCGACGGGGTCGATGTCGAGCTTGACCATCACGCCCACCACGGCGTCATCCGTGCGCTTGAGCAGCGCCGGGTCGCTCTGGGCGGCCTTGCCGCTTGCCGACTTCGGGACGTCGAACTGGGACTCGACCGCCGTGATCGGGGTCGCCGTGAATCTCGAGGGGTCGGGCGTGGAGCCCGCTGCCGGCGCCGCCTGCGCGGTGCTGGCCAGACCTCCCGCGAGCACGACGGCGATGACCGCGGTGGTCACCGCGAACGGACGGATGGACGAGGTGTGTCGTGCCACGTGCTTCCTCCGGGCGGACGAGCCCCGAGGGGGCGACCCCGAGGCACCTGCGGGGCCCCAGCGGCACCCTCGCGCACGCTATACCTGTGGCCCGGGGCGGGACATAGCCCGAAATGACTATGAGCCCACCTGACGCAACATGTCCCCCGAAGGGGCCCCCGGCCGCGTGCTCGACGGGACTGGACACATGCTCGACAGGGCTGGATTCAGGCCGTGGTGGTCTGCCTCACGGGGCGGCGAACTCTCCCACGAGGCGCTCCCACCGC
>NZ_DAORSO010000221.1:0-2737 GCF_035443565.1 Ornithinibacter sp.
CGGCCGGGAGTGGTTCCGCGACCCGGCCCTGCCCAGCGGGGGGCCCATCCACACCCAGATCTTCGAGGGAGACGCGTGAACCCGCACGCACGCAAGGTGCTCCAGGGCGTGGTCGGGATCGGCCTGGCCGTGGCCCTGTTGTGGTGGGGCCTGCCGTACTTCGCCAAGACGACGTGGCACGACATCGGCGCGGTCATCTCGTCGGTCCCCATCAGCCACGCCATCGGCTTCCAGGCGCTCATGCTCGCCGGGCTGTGGTGCTACACCTTCACCTTCACCGGCTCGCTCCCGGGTCTCACCCAGAGCAAGGCGCTGGTCGTCAACCTGTGCGGCTCATCGGTCTCCAACCTGCTCCCCGGGGGCGGAGCCGTGGGTCTCGCGGCCACGTACGCGATCTGTCGTTCCTGGGGGTTCTCCCGCCGCGCGACCTCGACCTCGGTCGTCGTCACCGGGGTGTGGAACGTCCTGGCCCGCATCGCCCTCCCGGTGATCGCGATCGCCGTGCTCTGGTTCAGCGGCGTCACCCTGCCCGGGGCCCTGACCGACCTGGCCGTGGCGGGGATGGTCACCGGCCTGGCGATCCTCACCACCTTGGTGTCGATCATCGCGAGCGAGCGGGCCGCCCAGGCCATCGGCCGGGGGTTGGATGCCGTGATCGGCCCGTTGGTGAGGCGTCGGCGCTCGGAGTCCACCATGCGGATCTCCGACCTCGTGACCGACCTGCGTGGCCGGATCAAGCACGTCGTGGGACGGGCCTGGTGGTCGATGTCCCTGGGCATGATCGGGTTCTTCGCCGCCTACTACGTGCTGTTCGTGCTGATCATGCGCAGCACCGGGGTGACGCTGCCCCTGAACCTGCTCTTCGCGGCCTACGCGATCGGCCGGTTGCTCACGACGATCGGCATCACACCCGGTGGGTTGGGGGTCACCGAGGTCGCGACCTCGGTCGTGCTCGTCGGCTGGGGCGCCGATCCCGGTGGGGCCGCGGCCGGGCTCGTGCTCTTCTCGCTGTTCACCCACCTCATGGAGGTGCCGCTCGGGGCGCTGGGCTGGCTGCTGTGGACCCTCAGCCCGAAGACCGAGCCCCCCGCCGAGGGCGAGGAGCCGCTCTACGCCTGAGCGGTGTCCTCGCGCAGGAACACCATCGCCATCGGCGTCTGCTGCGAGCCCTGACCGAGCGGGTTGTCGGCGAACATCTCCTCGAACCGGGTCCAGTCACCCGGCACGTCAGAGCCGAGGACGTTGCGGCCGATGTCGTTGGCGTCCATGATCACCGTGCCGCCGAAGGTCGAGCGCCACGGCTCGGGGACCCGCTCGCGGATCGCGGCACTGAGGCGCGCCGCCACGGCATCCGGGTCCTTCGGGGCCAGCTTCGCCGAGACGTTCGACGGGTAGGCGGAGTACTCCGTCGGTCCGTCGATGGCGTTGATCTGGTTGCCGACGAGCTCGTAGAACAGGCCCTTTCGCCCGATCACCTTGCCGATCGCCCCACCGGCCGATGCGTAGAGCACCCGCGGCAGGCCGGCCTCCTGGATCGCAAGCTGCATCGTGAACGGGCTGCCGAGGCCGATCCCGGCGGGGGTGCGGGTCACGTAGCGCGACAGCACGCGCGCCGGTCGACCGACCTTGATGTCCCAGACGAAGTAGGAGCGGCCCTGCGTGATCGCGACGACCTTCTCGGACAGGAAGAACCACCACGGTCCGCGCGTCGCGGCCTCGTGGTCGGGGCCGGCGGCTGGCAGCCCGGCGAAGAAGGCGTCGATGTGCTCGAGCACCCGTGCGTCGAGGTCGTCGTCGCGGCTGAACAGCTCGGTGCGCACCGGGTAGCGGCGCACGTTCTCGCCCAGGGAGGTCACGAGGTCGAGGTTCTGCCCCTCGTTCGCCTCGTAGTCGGTCTTGACCCGGGCGGTCGCGTCGGTGGCGTCGCCGGCATCCTCGTGCTCGTCGATGAACTCACGCATCCACAGCTCGAGGTTGATCAGGCGCCAGAAGGTCATCGTGTCGACGTCGTTCGCGCCCTTGATCCACCCCTCGAACGCCGCGATGACCTCGGTCTGGTTGACGTACGGCCGGTTGGCGAAGGACTCGCTGAGGAAGATGTTGTAGAAGTGGTTCTTCAGCCGCATGAACCACTCACCCTGGGGGGTGGTGAAGCCGATCTTGTTGCGGCGGCGGTTGATCGACTCGGGGAGCAGGCCGCGGGTCGCGTCGCGAAGCACCCGCTTGTTCCAGCCGTCCTTGATGATCGCCTCGTCGGACAGGCTGAAGATGAACTTCAGCACCTCCTTGTCGAGGAACGGCACGCGCCCCTCGAGGGAGAAGCGCATCGTGTTCTTGTCCTCGTAGCGCAGCAGGCTCGGCAGCGAGTTGTGGAAAAGGTCCTCGACGAGGCGCTTCTTGAGGTTGGCCCCCTCTGAGCTGTAGCGCTGGCCCCGGTGCGCGGCGACGAAGTCACGGTTCAGCAGCTGCGTGGTGGGGATCGACTTCTTCAGCTTGACCTTGGCCTTGAGCTTGAAGCGGCCCAGCCGGTAGAGCACGTCGAGGCTCTTCGCGAGCTCGGCGGCCGCGAGCGTGGCGCCCTGGGCGCGCAGCTGACGCAGGTAGACGAAGTAGTACGGGATGTACCCGGCCATCATCTCGTCGGCGCCCTGCCCGTCGAGCAGGACGGTGACGTGCTTCGTGGCCTCGCGCATCACCTGGTACTGCGCGTAGGGCCCGGAGGAGATGATCGGCTCCT
>NZ_DAORSO010000222.1:0-2735 GCF_035443565.1 Ornithinibacter sp.
ACCCAGCTTCTGGGTGCGCAGGACGATCGCCTCGTCGCGGTAGAGGGGCACCGCATCATTGTCGGTGCTCGCGCTGACATCGCGGGGATGCCGGGCCGCGCCATCGTGGCAGCGTCCCCGAACACGGGGCTAGCATCGGGCTCGGGTTCGCCGCCAGCTTCGACCCCAACGACAGCGCACCCGTGGAGCGGTCGTTCAGCGGGCAGGTCATCCGGCGAGGCTGAACCCTTTCTGACAGGATGCGGCGGGTGAGAGATGAACCGTTCTTCGAGCCCGCGCCGGACCCCGAGGAGATCCCGGACGAGGGCGAGCAGCTGCTCGACATCCCGTGGATCCCGCCGACGCACATCGCCGGAGTGGTCGCGCCGTTGTCGATCGACCTGTACCGAAGCACCGACGTCGTCAGCAAGATCACCCACGTCGACTGTTACCGCCGAGGGCTCGCCCTGCACATCTCGACATGGGTGCGACCCGGCAGCCAGCCACGCCAGAGCGACCAACGCCAGCACTGGAGGGATCAGGAACCACGCGTCGGGGTGCAACTGGCCGACGGCACTCGACTGGGTCACCGGCACCCGCACTCGCCTCCGCTCGAGGAGGTCGAGGGCGCCAAGGGCGCCGACGAACCCACCGTGTCACTCACGCAGATGGGCGGCGTCGGCGAGATGGGCCGAGCCTCGTCATCCTGGTGGCTGTACCCCATCCCCGACGGCGACTCCTTCGAGGTCGTGGTCGAGTGGTCCCACCTCGGGGTTCCCGAGTCCTCGGCGCGCATCGACCTGGCCGCACTGCGCGATGCCGCGGCCCGCGAGGACGTGTTGTGGGACGCGCCTCCCCCGCCGGGGGAAGGCTTGGGGTGGTTCGCCTATGCACCGATGAGTGGTTCCGCGTTCGGCTCGCACCTGTCGATCGCGCCCGATCCGCAGGAACCGGACGACGACGCCGAGCCGGAGTCGCGCTGAGCTCAGGCGAAGTCGGTGGAGGCGAGCTCGGGGCGGCCGGACTCCACGGCATCCAGGATCTGGCGGGCGACGGCATCCGGGTCCAGTCCCTGCGGCAGGGGCGGTGCCGTCCCCGCGAGCGGACGCCCGGCCAGGCCGGTCTCGGTGTGCGGTGGCCGGATGTCGATGACGTCGACGCCGCAGCGACGTAGTTCGCGGGTGAGGGCCTTGTCGGCCGCGGTCAGTGCGGCCTTGCTGGCGGCGTAGGCCGCCATCCCGGGCAGTGGCTGCTCGGCGACGACGGCGCTGACCTGGGCGACGAAACCTCGTCGCTGCGCCAGGGCCGGCACGACCCGGCGCAGCAGGAACAGCGGGCCGAGCGCGTTGGTGAGGAAGAGCTCCTCGATGACGGCGTCATCGGTGTCCAGGAGCGGCCCGAACGCCACCACCCCGGCGGCGTTGACGAGCCCGTCCAGACCGCCGTGGTGCTCGGTGGCGGCCGCGACCACTCGGTCTCCGAGACCGGCATCCGCGATGTCCCCGACGACGACCGCGGCACCCTCGACGACCGCGCTCAGCCGGGCCTCATCCCGACCGACGAGCACCACGTGGGCCCCGCGCTCGTGGGCACCTCGAGCGATCCGTGACCCCAGGGCGCCCGAGGCGCCAAGCACTGCGACGACGGAACCGGTCAGGGGGTGGGCGCTCATCCCCCCACCCCACGGCATCCGGACACGCACCGCAAGGTGTGTGCAACGTTGTGGACATCCGTTCGAATCGCGTCTATGGTCGCACCGTGTCCGTACTCCAGGGGTCGCTGCTCGACCTGGCCGACGAGGTGATCGTCCATCCCCTCGGCGCCGTGCGCCGAAGCCAGCTCGACGACACCGCCTGGGTCGACCTGAGGCCGGGCTGGATCGGCGGTGCGGACGAGTTGTATACCGCGCTGCGTCGCGACGTGCCGTGGCACGCCGAACGCCGCCAGATGTACGACTCGGTCGTCGACGTGCCGCGGCTCCAGTGCTTCTACGGCGCCGAGGACCCGCTCCCCCACCCTGCACTCGCCGAGTGCCGCGACGCGCTCTCGCGGCACTACGCCCACGAGCTCGGCGAGCCGTTCGTCACGGCCGGGCTGTGCCTGTACCGCGACGGACACGACTCGGTCGCGTGGCACGGCGACCGCATCGGGCGATCACGCGATCAGGACACGATGGTCGCGATCGTCTCGGTCGGCGCGCCACGCGACCTGGTGCTGCGTCCCCGCGGCGGTGGCTCCTCGGTGCGCCTGGCTGCCGGCCACGGGGACCTGCTGGTCATGGGTGGCTCGTGCCAGCGCACCTGGGACCACTGCGTCCCCAAGACCACCAAGGTCGTCGGGCCGCGAATCTCGGTGCAGTTCCGGGTCGCCGGCGTGCGCTGACGCCTGCCACGTGGCTACCCGGAGATCAGCGGACCCAGCGGTGCGGTTGTTCAGTCGTCTCCAAACAACTTTGTGACTCCCCAGCCTGCAAGGGCGCCGACTCCGGCGCCCGCGAACGGGTTTGTGGCACTTCCGGGAAGCACGACCTCAAGCGCAAGGGTGATGCCCACCGCGACGACGATGAACGTGGCGAACCCCACCACCCACTCAATGAGATCCATGCGGCCTCCTAGATCGGGGTGTTGCTTGGGCGCCGAGTACCAGCATCAACCCCTCCCGAGGAGCTATGCATCGACCGTTCGGCCGTGCCCGGAAGGGTGCTCTCGGTGGGTTCAGGCCGGGACGACGGCGTCGCGCTCGGCCCGGTTGACCGC
>NZ_DAORSO010000223.1:0-2708 GCF_035443565.1 Ornithinibacter sp.
TGAGGGTGCCGCGCCACGTGCGCAGGTAGACCCGGTGGTGGTACGCGATCGCCGACGACACGCGCTCCATGCGCGACAGCGGTGGGCGCACCCCCGGGGCGAGGCGACCGGACCCGCCGTGGTGCGCCACGGCATCCCCGGCGAGGGTCGGGCGGCTCATCAGTCGACCAGCGTTCGGCCGGTGAGGTGGAGGAAGACGTCCTCCAGGGTGGAGCGGCGCACGAGCGAGGAGACGGGGCGGATGCCGCGTGCGTGCACCGTCGCCAGCGCCGCGTCACCGTCAGCGGTGTACACGAGCAACCGGTCGGGCAGCACCTCGATGCGCTCCCCCACGTCGGCGAGCGCGTCGAGGTGGCCCGCCTGCTCGTCGGGGTCGAAGCGCAGCTCGAGCACCTCACGGGTGCTGTGCTCCTCGATGAGGCCGCGCGGGCTGCCCTGCGCGACGATGCGCCCCTTGTCCATGACCACGAGGCGGTCGCACAGCTGCTCGGCCTCGTCCATGTAGTGCGTCGTGATGATGAGGGTCACGCCCTGACGCTTGAGCCGGAAGAGCCGGTCCCACAGCACGTGCCGCGCCTGCGGGTCCAGCCCGGTCGTCGGCTCGTCGAGGAGCAGCACCTCGGGGTTGTTGATCAGGCTGCGGGCGATCGTCAGGCGCCGCTTCATCCCCCCGGACAGCGGCTCGACCCGGTCGTGGCGGCGCTCGGTGAGCTGCGCGAACTCCAGCAGGGCGGTGGTGCGCTCGCGCACCTCGGAGCGGGAGAGCCCGAAGAACCGGCCGTACACGTGCAGGTTGTCCTCGACGCTGAGGTCCTCGTCGAGGATGTCCTTCTGCGGGCACACGCCCAGCCGCGCCCGGATCGCCGGACCGTCGGATGCCGGGTCGAGACCGAGGATGCGCAGCTCACCGCCGCTGACCGGCGAGACGCAGCCGATCATCCGCATCGTGCTCGACTTGCCGGCGCCGTTGGGCCCGAGGAAGCCGAACGCCTCGCCGCGCCGGACGTCGACGTCGATGCCGTCGACGGCGGTGAAGTCGCCGAAGGTCTTGGTCAGCCCGCGGGCGCGCAGCAGGACGTCGTCATCGGTCACCTCGGCGACGGTAGTGCAGGGGTGCGACGGCATCGACCCGATATTCGCTGCGGTCAGGGCCTCGGCGGCTTGTCGAGGCCGTGACGCCGCTCCTCGGGGACGTCCATGGCGTCGCACAGGGCGAGCCAGACCTCGCGGGGTGACTCACCGGCATCCAACGCCTCGAGCGCCGTCCGGCCGCCGAGCACGGCGAGGTGCGTCGAGCCGGCGAGGGAGTGCGCGTAGGCAGCACCGAACTCGTCCTCGGCGAGGGCCCAGAACCGGGAGATGCGCATCCGGCGATCGTAGGCTGTGCCCGAGGTCAGCGGCATACTGACCCGCATGCGCCTGATCACCGCCGCTTCGGTGCCCCCGTCCCTCGCCCGCGTCACCGAGCCCACGGCTCCCCCACTTCGGGTCGGGCTGGTCCAGCACGCCTGGGACCCCGACGCCGACGCGTTGCGCGCGACCCTGACCGACGGCATCCGCACCGCCGCCGACGCCGGGGCCCAGATCGTCTTCCTGCCCGAGCTCACCCTGTCGCGCTACCCCGCCGACACGCTGCCGACCGGCCGCCCCGACACCACCGCCGAGTCACTCACCGACGGGCCGACCATCACCTTCGCGCGCGAGGCGGCCGCGGCCACCGGGGTGCTCGTGCACGCCTCGCTGTTCGAGCGGGCGCCCGCCCCCGACGGCACCGACGACGGCCTCGGCTTCAACACCGCGATCCTCGTGGCCCCGGACGGCGAGCTGCTCGCCCACACCCGCAAGACCCACATCCCCGTGACGGCCGGGTACTACGAGGACAAGTACTTCCGGCAGGGCCCGGCCGAGGGCGCCTACCCCGTGCACGAGATCACGGCCACGGAGCCGCCGCTGCGCCTGGGCATGCCGACGTGCTGGGACGAGTGGTTCCCCGAGGTGGCCCGCGCCTACGGCCTCGGCGACGCGCAGGTGCTGGTCTACCCGACCGCGATCGGCTCGGAGCCCGACCACCCCGACTTCGACACCCAGCCGCTGTGGCAGCACACCATCGTCGGCCACGCCATCGCCAACGGCCTGTTCGTCGTCGTGCCCAACCGCTACGGCACCGAGGGCCTGATCACCTTCTACGGCAGCTCGTTCATCGCCGACCCCTACGGCCGGGTGCTCGTGCAGGCCCCCCGCGACGAGGCCGCCGTGCTCGTCGCCGACCTCGACCTCGCGCAGGGCAGCGACTGGATCGACCTCTTCCCCTTCCTGTCCACGCGCCGCCCCGACTCGTACGCCGCGCTGACCGAGCCGGTGCGACCCGAGCACCGCCGGGAGGCCTGAGGTGGCCGCCGTCGGCGACTGGCGGATGCCGGCCGAGTGGGCCACGCACGAGCGCACCTGGATGGCGTGGCCGTCATCGGGCTACACGCTCGGTGACACGGACACGGCCGCCGACGAGGCACGGGCCACCTGGGCGGACGTCGCGCTCGCGGTGTCACGCTTCGAGCCGGTCACCCTCGTCGTCGACCCGGATGCCGTCGACGTCGCCCGCCGCTGGGTCGGCGAAGGGCGCCACGGCCACTACCGCGTGGACCTGCTGGAGGCACCGCTCGACGACGCGTGGATGCGCGACATCGGGCCGACCTTCGTCGTGTCGCCCA
>NZ_DAORSO010000224.1:0-2706 GCF_035443565.1 Ornithinibacter sp.
GAGTCCTACGACGCCGGCTCGATCACCGTGCTCGAGGGCCTGGAGGCGGTGCGCAAGCGCCCCGGCATGTACATCGGGTCCACCGGCGAGCGCGGCCTGCACCACCTCGTGTGGGAGATCGTCGACAACGCCGTGGACGAGGCCCTGGCCGGGTACGCCGACACCATCGACGTCACGCTCATGGAGAACGGCGCGGTGCGCGTCAAGGACAACGGGCGCGGCATCCCCACCGACATGCACCCGACCGAGGGCGTCAGCGCCGTCGAGCTCGTGCTCACCCAGCTGCACGCCGGGGGCAAGTTCGGCGGCGGCGGCTACAAGGTCTCGGGTGGTCTGCACGGTGTGGGCTCCTCCGTCGTCAACGCGCTGTCGACCCGCCTCGACGTGTGCGTGCGCCAGAAGGGGCACGCGTTCCGGATGTCGTTCGACCACGGTGTGCCCGTCGCGCCGCTGGAGATGATGGAGGAGACCGACCGCACCGGTACCACCATCACCTACTGGGCCAACCCCGAGATCTTCGAGACGGTCACCTACGACTACGAGACGATCCGCGCCCGCTTCCAGCAGATGGCCTTCCTCAACAAGGGCCTGACGATCAACCTGGTCGACGAGCGCGTGGAGGCCACGGCATCCGACAGTGGTGAGCCCGACCTCGACGGCGTCGATGCGGACATCGCGCTCGTTCAGGACGACGAGGATGCCGCGGCGGGCGGGGAGGTCAAGCAGACCACCGCGCGCTCGGTGTCCTACCGCTACGAGAACGGCCTGGTCGACTACGTCAACCACCTCGTGTCGTCGAAGAAGACCGAGAAGGTGCACGACGACGTCATCTCCATCGAGGTCGAGGACGTCGAGCGCAGCCTCTCGCTCGAGCTCGCCATGCAGTGGACCACCTCGTACTCGGAGTCGGTGCACACCTACGCGAACACGATCAACACCCACGAGGGCGGCACCCACGAGGAGGGCTTCCGCGCGGCGATGACCAAGCTCGTCAACGACTTCGCGCGCAAGCAGAACCAGCTCAAGGACAAGGACGACAACCTCACCGGTGACGACGTGCGCGAGGGGCTGACCGCGGTCATCTCGGTCAAGCTCGGCGAGCCGCAGTTCGAGGGGCAGACCAAGACCAAGCTCGGCAACTCCGAGGTCAAGGGGTTCGTGCAGCGGGCCATGACCGACGAGTTCGGCGCGTGGCTGGACAGCCACCCGAACGAGGGCCGCGAGATCGTCCGCAAGGCGATCCAGGCCTCGGCCGCGCGGATGGCCGCCCGCAAGGCGCGCGAGGCCACCCGCAAGCGGGTGCTGGAGTCGGGCGGTCTGCCCGGAAAGCTGCGTGACTGCCAGGCCAAGGACCCGGCCGTCTCCGAGGTGTTCATCGTCGAGGGTGACTCGGCCGGTGGCTCGGCGGTGCGTGGGCGCAACCCGCACAACCAGGCGATCCTGCCGATCCGCGGCAAGATTCTCAACGTCGAGCGGGCCCGGCTCGACAAGGCCCTGGGCAACCAGGAGGTCCAGGCCCTGATCTCGGCGTTCGGCACCGGCATCGGTGAGGACTTCGACATCGAGAAGGCCAGGTACCACAAGATCGTGCTGATGGCCGATGCCGACGTCGACGGCATGCACATCCGCACGCTGCTGCTGACGCTGCTGTTCCGGTTCATGAAGCCGCTCATCGAGGCCGGCTACGTCTACCTCGCGCAGCCGCCGCTGTTCCGCCTGAAGTGGAGCAACGCCCCGCACCAGTTCGCGTTCACCGACCGCGAGCGCGACGCGATGATCGCCGACGGTCAGAGCAAGGGCTGGCGCCTGCCCAAGGACAACCCGATCCAGCGCTACAAGGGTCTGGGTGAGATGGACTACCAGGAGCTGTGGGAGACCACGATGGACCCGGCCGAGCGGGTGCTGCTCCAGGTCACCCTCGACGACGCCGCGGCGGCCGACGAGATCTTCTCGATCCTCATGGGTGAGGACGTCGAGTCCCGCCGCGGGTTCATCCAGCGCAACGCGCGCGACGTCCGCTTCCTCGACATCTGACCCCGGCCGCCTCAACCCCGGCCGCCTCAACTTTCCCGCCCGATGCCGAAAGGTTCACCTTCGCCCCGGAACGTAACCCCGGCGAACATGAACCTTCCGGTGCGAAGCACCACCAGCACGAAGGAACACGATGACTGAGCAGCCCCCGGTCGACACCGACCGCACGGAGCCGATCGACCTCAACACCGAGATGCAGCGCAGCTACATCGAGTACGCCATGAGCGTCATCGTCAGCCGCGCGCTGCCCGACGTGCGTGACGGCCTCAAGCCCGTGCACCGCCGCGTCGTCTACGCGATGTACGACGGTGGCTACCGGCCCGACCGCGGCTTCAACAAGTGCAGCCGCGTCGTCGGCGAGGTCATGGGGCAGTACCACCCGCACGGTGACGCCTCGATCTACGACGCCCTCGTGCGCCTCGTGCAGGACTGGAGCATGCGCTACCCGCTGGTCCAGGGCCAGGGCAACTTCGGCTCCCCCGGTGACGACCCGGCCGCCGCCCCCCGGTACACCGAGTGCCGCATGGCGCCGCTGGCCATGGAGATGGTGCGCGACATCGACGAGGACACCGTCGAGTTCCGCCCCAACTACGACGGCAAGACCCTCGAGCCGGTCGTGCTGCCCAGCCGCTTCCCGAACCTGCTCGTCAACGGCAGCTCGGGCATCGCCGTCGG
>NZ_DAORSO010000225.1:0-2696 GCF_035443565.1 Ornithinibacter sp.
CTGCCGCGTTGCGAATAATCAGCCCTTCACAGCGGGCGTCCGGCTCTACGCTCTTCCCCATGCCTGAGCGGATTATTTATCTCCAGCTCAAGACTGGCTACAACACGGATCGCGGCCCGGCCTGGATCGCCCGGGTGCGGTGCACGCGCACTTGGCGGACCGCGAAGGTCCACGGACGAACCTTGGCCCGAGTCACGGGGACGGCCGGGGCCAACTTCGACTCCAATTTTTATGACGTCGAAACAGGCGAGGAGTTCTGGATGTCTGGTCCGAAGCGAGACCGCACGGACGGGCGGTACTCGAACCAGCGGCCGCAGGTCGACGAGGACGCACGCGACGCGTACGAAGCATTCTTGGCGGGTGCTCCGCTACCTGGTCGGGAGGCGGGGTAGCGGCGCCCTCTGCGCCGGTACTCAATTGCCGCGATCAGGCCGTTACGCGGCCGTCTTGCACTTGGGCTGACGGGGTGCCGCAGTGCGTTCTTGGTCGGGACAGTGGTGCAGGTGACGTGGGACCCTTGATCCATGTCAACGGGGGTGCCATCCGCACGGCGCAGCGCCATTGGGGCCGGCCTGGTCAGCCTGGTTCTCGCGGTCCATCTGGGCGCATGTACGTCAAGCTCGACGCCACTCACTCCGGCAGCCCGGTTCTCGGGGAGTCCCGAGGCGACGGCACGCGTGCCACTCGCGCGGTCGACCTGGCAACCGGGCCAGAGCGCCATGGCCGGGTCCATTCCAGGCACGCTCACGTTGGACGAGGCCGGTTGCATCCGACTGGAGGAGCAGGGCGGGCAGATGCAATGGCTGGTGTGGCCTGAAGGGTGGACCGCCGAGGTGACCGGTCAAGAGGTCGTGATCACCGAACCATCGGGCAAGCACAGCCTGCGAACGGGTGAACCAGTCGAGCTCGGCGGCGGCTTCATCAGCGTTGACCAGTACGCAGCGCAGCCGTGCGCATCCGGCCAGCCATGGCAGGTTGTCGGAGCAAACTTCAAGTAGGACGCACGAGCGTCAAGCACTGCGTACGAAGTCTGTCGGCTTACAACCGCTCCATGCCGCTCCTGGCGCACTAAAATGCAGTCGCGCGCGGGCGCATGGGACGAGATCATGCGTTCATGTCCGGACCGCGCCGCCTCTTCGACGTCGGTTGTGGTCAGTGGGTCCTGGACCGGCTCGTGGAGCCCCGCCACCCGGGTTGCCAAGTCGGCACCGCCCTACCGACCGGCTTCGACCGCGTGGTGCGCGTGCGGCATCCTGCAGGTGACGGCCGCACGTGGGTGCAGGTTGCCGCTTCCAGCGGTAGGCAGGTCCATCCCCTGGTGCAGTGGGGAAGCATCGCGCCGCACTTCGACGGCAGCGGCCGCTCGGGCGACGTCGACCCCGAAGAAGGATCGATCCCGCCTGAGAGCCTGGCAGCGATCCTGGAGCACTGCCCCACCGACCACGACGTGACCTACGCCGTCTGGGTCGGGTTCGGGTCCTGGGCCGACCGGGGCGACAGGCATGCGCTGTTGCCCGGGTGGGGTGGCCGGGACTACCTGCTCTTCGAAGCGCCAAAGGCTCCGATCATGACCTGGCCCGGTATGGACCCGATCTGGCCCCAGTCCGCCAACCTGATCTGGCCCAAGGATCACTCCTGGTGCGTCGCCACTGAGATCGACTGGGACAGCACCCTCATCGCGGGCCCCTACCCGGTCACCCAGGCGATCCTCGACGACGAACGCCTCGAGACCTTCGAGGTCGACTACGGCGACGACCTCAGCTGGTACGGCGACCACTTCAACCCACTCCCTGACTGGCTCCGGGCAAGGCGTTGAGCGCAGGAAGCGAATCGGGCAGGCAACCGGATATGCCGCGACGCGGTTGGTGCGTCCTACCGCGAGTCGCTCACGGCCGGCCGTCCTCCCAGAACGGGCTCGGCGGTTCAATCCCTTGTCGCAGCAGAGACGTCGACGCAGACCACTCCCTTGTTGCCGTCCTGGTCGGCGATCACGGTGAGCGAGGGCGCGTCGCTTTCATCGACGACGGTCCCGCCCGCGGCAACGGCAGCGGCGATCCGTTGCTCAGCCGCCTCGGGCGGCACATAGACCTCGATGTGGAACCGCGGACACGGCGCGTCGCTCTCGTCGGCGTCCCCGAACCACAGGTTCGGCACCCGTCCAGTGGCGTCCCGGATCTCGTCGCCGGGGGTCCCTCGGCCCTGGGACTCGGCGCTGCCCGTCAGTAGGGCAGCCCACACGGGAGCGATGGTCGTGGAGCGCGCCGTGTCGAGGCCGAGCTCGACTTCGCAGACCGAAGCCGGGTCGGCGTCGAGCTTGTGGTCGGCGGCGATCTCGGTGATGCGTCGCGCGAGGTCGACGTCGTGCTGGGTCACCCATTCGACGACGTGTCCCGTGCCCTCGTCGTCGCGGTAGACGGCGTCGTCGGTGACCAGCTCGAGATCGACGTGCCCCTTGCCGATCGACACGCGCGGGTGGTGTCCGAGCGCGTCGCCCGCTTCTCCCACCGCAGCGACGAACCGTGCTCCCGCGCCGAAGTCGTCGACGAGGTACCGCGCATGCAGCCCTTGTGCAAGCTTGCGCCAGTCACCCAAGTTGGCCTCGGCGATCTGCTTCCCCCTCAGCATGTCCATGGACGAGGACCCTATCCCCGGTTCGACCGCCAACGCGGGAGCGGATAACAACCGGATCTGCCGCC
>NZ_DAORSO010000226.1:0-2695 GCF_035443565.1 Ornithinibacter sp.
CGACCCCGGCGACGAGCAGCACGAGGGCGAGCAGGGCGAGGAACGGGTGGGCGACCACCTGCTCGAGGGCGCCGTCCTCCCCATCCGGCCCGACCCCGATGTCCGGCCCCGGCAGGATGCCGTCCAGGTTCAGGGAGCGCAGGAAACGGTCGAAGAACTGCGAGGCGACGTAGCCGAGCACGGCGATGAGCACGAGGCCGCCGCGCAGCAGCGGCGACAGCGGGTGCAGCCGCTGCCAGTCCTCGTCCCGAGGGACTGGGTCGGTCACAGGCCGGCCCGTTGCGCCTCGCCGCGCGCGGACAGGCGTTCGCGCAGGGCCTCGGCCTCGTCGACCGGCAGGCCGGGCAGCGACCCACCGCTCTCGGGTGAGGCGGTGTGGATCTCGCACGAGGCGATGCCGTGGGCACGCATCAGCGGCCCCGACTGGATGTCGACGTACTGGAGGCGGCCGTAGGGCACGCTGACGAGGGAGCGGAAGAGCCGGCCCTTGCGGATGACGATCTCCTCGTCGAGCTCGACCCAGCTGATCGCACTCACCTGTCGGCCGATGAGCCACGCCACCCAGAGCGCGCCGAGCACGACGGCCGCCGTGCCGACCAGGGCCCATCGGGTCACCAGCAACCCGACGACGACGGTGGCGATGATCGCAGGCACGGCGCACAGCACGAGGGTGATGAGGCGCACCCGGGTCAGGTTCGGGGACACCGGCTGCCACGGCAGGTCACCCCCGTGGAGGGTGACCTGCACCGGGCGCACGGACGTCACGGGGTCGGGGTCAACCATGGCCCCAGTCTGCCTCAGCGCAGGAAACGGGCCACCAGCGCGTTGAACTCGTCGGCGTGTTCGATCTGGGTCCAGTGGCCGCAGCGACCGAAGACGTGCAGCTGGCTGTCGTCGATGAGTTCGAGCAGGCGGTGGGCGTTGGCCAACGGGATGACCTGGTCGTCACGCCCGTGGACGACCAGGGTGCGGTGGGGCAGGGCCGAGATGACGTCCTCCGGGGTGGCGAGGGCGTCGACCCACCGTTGCCGCGGCGCGGGGAACATCGCGGCGAAGGACTCCTGGAAGCCCGGTCGCACGGAGGCCTCGTACCGCAGCCGGGCGAGCTCGTCGGTGGCGAAGGCCGGGTCGTACGCGAAGACGTCGAGCAGCCCACGCATCGTCTCCAGCGACGGCTCGTAGCCCCAGACCCGGTCGAGCCCGTCGGTGATGGGGAACGGCACCCCGGCGGCACCCATGAGCACGAGTCGGTCGACCCGCTCGGGCTGGTGGGCGGCCATCGACAGGGCCAGCGCGCCGCCGAAGCTGTTGCCGACGATCGAGAAGCGGTCGAGCCCGAGGGCGTCGGCGAAGCCGAGCAGGTGGGCCCGCCACGTGTCCAGGGAGTAGTCGAACCCCTCAGGCCGGTCGGTGAAGCCGAAACCGACGATGTCGGGGGCGATGACCGTGAAGTGCTCGGCCAGGGCCGGGATCGTCAGCCGCCAGTTCGCCCACGCGGAGACCCCCGGGCCCGAACCGTGCACGAGCAGCACGACGGGGCCGCTGCCCGCCCGGTGGTAGTTCGTCGTGATGCCGTCGACGTCGATCGACAGGCCGATCTCGGGGTTGGTGTCCATGCGGCTGACGGTAGGCCCGGTCAGGTGTGCAGCGCTGCCACCGTTCCGCACCCCGTAACACCGCGGTGTCCGTGTGTTTGGATGACGCCCATGGGCCGGGTGACGACGCGCGTTCGACGGACACGACTCGACGTCGTCAGCGGTGCTCGGGTCGAGCGCACGGACACCGTCGCCGTCGAGGAGCCGCTGGAGATCCGCGTCGACAACACCTCACTCACGACGACGATGCGAACACCCGGCGACGACTTCGACCTCGCGATCGGGCACCTGCTCACCGAGGGCCTGCTCCACGGCGCCGACGAGGTCGCGACGCTCATGCACTGCACGGACCTCGACGAGAGCGGATCCCCCACCTTCAACGTCGTCGACGTCACCCTGGCACCGGGCGCCGTGCTGCACCGCGCCCCGCGTGAGCGCACGCAGGGCATGACCAGCGCGTGCGGGGTCTGCGGGTCGGCGTCCGTGGATGCCGTGCGCACGAGCAGTCGGTATGCCGTGGCGGGCGACCCGCTCTCCCTCTCGGCGGAGGTGGTGGCCGGGCTCCCGGATGTCCTGCGCCAGCAGCAACCCGTCTTCCAGCGCACCGGCGGGGTCCACGCGGCCGGTCTCGCGACGGCATCCGGTGACCTGCTGCACGTGCGCGAGGACGTCGGGCGGCACAACGCCGTCGACAAGGTCGTCGGGGCCGCGGCCCGCGTGGGGTCACTGCCGCTGGGCGGGCACGTGCTCGTCGTCAGCGCCCGGGCGAGCTTCGAGATCATCCAGAAGGCGAGCGTCGTCGGCATCCCGGCCGTCGTCGCGGTGGGGGCTCCGACGTCGTTGGCCGTCGACCTGGCCGTGGACCGCGGCATCACGCTCGTGGCGTTCACCCGGCATCCGAGCATGTCGGTCTACAGCCGCCCCGACCGCCTCGCCTTTCCCTCCCCATGAGCCAAAACCGAGGTTCGCATGGGATGCCTTCCCCTGCGAACCTCGTGCATCCCCTGCGAAGCCCGGAGCAACCGCGGACTACTGGTCAGTAATGTGAACCCGATTGCGCTGGGGGCGCCGATCGGGTGAAAGATGGGGACCACGCGCGC
>NZ_DAORSO010000227.1:0-2665 GCF_035443565.1 Ornithinibacter sp.
CCGTCAAGGCGTCGACGTGGCCGGGTGCATCGTCCACAGCGACAGAGGGTCCCAATTCCGATCGAGGAAGTACCTGCGCGCGCTGTCCCGGCACAACCTGCTCGGATCCATGGGCCAGGTCGGCTCGAGCGCGGACAACGCCGCCATGGAGAGCTGGTTCGCGCTGCTGCAGAAGAACGTCCTGGACCGCCGAACCTGGCACACCCGCGACCAGCTCCGCATCGCGATCGTCACCTGGACCGAACGGACCTACCACCGCCGACGACGCCAAGCCCGCCTCGGCAAGTTGACCCCCATCGAGTACGAGACCATCATGACCACACCGGCCACACAGGCCGCGTGACCAACCTGTCACCTATCCGTGCAGCAGTCCCGACGTTCATGAACAACGGTAGTGGTGTCTCTCGTGGGGATCGGAACCGCAACGCACGCCTGTCCCTGCTGCGGGGCGCGGTCCCGGTCAGGAACGCGATCGTCGGGATCGACCTGGCCGATCGCAAGCAGATGGTGGTGGTCACCGACCACGACTCCAAGGTCCTGGCGCGGCGCACGTTCCGGGTCAAGGCCTGGGACCTTGGCGCCGCGTTGGACTGGGCCGCCGAGCGCGCCACCGCGGCCGGGTTCGCCGGGGTCACGGTCGCGTGCGAGCCGACCGGGCACCGGTGGCGGGTCCTGGGCCAGCTCGCCGAAGCGCGCGGCATGCCGTTCGTGTGTGTGCAGCCGGCGATCTCGGCGTGGGTGCGCAAGACCGAGGACCTGACCAGCGACAAGGACGCGGTCCTGATCGCCCGCCTGGTCGGGCAGCTGCGCTGCTACCTGCCCGAACCGGTGGATGAGACGTGGGGACGGCTGCGGCACCTGGGGAACCGGCGTGAACAGCTCCTGGGTGAGCACGTGGCGTGCGTGCAGCAGATCCGCGACCTGCTCGAGTGCGTGTGGCCCGCCGCGCAGGAGGCAGCGAACTGGCCGTTCCGCTCCGCCACTTGGGTCGCCGCCCTGGCGGTGGTCGTGAACCGTGATGGCGGGGACCTGTAGCGCACCCGCCGCTTGGGGGCGGCCCGGTTCGAACGCGCGGTGCGCAAGGAGGTCACCCGCCGCGGCGGGCAACGGCCGTGCCTGCGGATCGCGCGCCGTCTCTTCGCCGCCCTGTCCGAGCCCGCCGGGGTGCTGGCGCACCGGCCGGCCGCGTTCGAGCGGATCACCTGGGTCATTGATGACTGGGACCACGCCAAGAGCGGCTTGGTCGACACCGAGGCGCGCATGGTGGCCGTGCTGGACGAGCTGGGCCTGACCGAGCTGGCCACGTCCATCAAGGGGCTGCCCCCGGTCGGGGCTGCCGCGATCCTGGCCGAGACCGGCGACCTGAACAGGTTCACCTCTGCCCGGGCCGTGGTCAAACACGCCGGCCTCGCCCCGCGCGAGCGGAAGTCGGGCACCTTCACCGGCCGCGCCCGCGTCACCGGTGCCGGACGGCCGTTGCTGCGAGCCGCCGCGTGGCGGGCCGTGTGGGGGTGCCTGCAGACCAACCGGGTGTACGCCGCCCGCTACCGGCACCTGACCACCCGGGACACCAACAAGCTCAAGCCCACCCAGGCACAGACCGCTGTCGCCGCGGCGATCCTGCGCCAGCTGCACTTCGTGATCACCCACCGCGAGGCGTGGGATCCCGGCATCGCCGCCCACGGCATCCGAACTGTGGAGGTGACTGCGGCGTAACCCGATCCACGCATCGGCATCAGGCTGAGGCGTCCCCAGGGCTGGGGCGGGGCGAGCCTTCCGCGGCATTGAGAACCCCACCGGTATCTCGTCGCTCATCACAGGCCGCCCCGTCCCGTCGTCGACACAACCCGATCACACGCTGCCGAGCACACCTCGATTACCGCTATGCAGGGACCGACGAGACACGGGCACCCGCCCACCCCTTGACGCTAAACACCTCACGCTGATGAGCGTGAAACGACGTCGGGACGGGGTAGCGCCACTCGCCGAACTGACGTACAGTTTTCCGTACAGGAGGTCACCATGAAGACGATGAGCTACACCGAGTCCCGTGCTCGCTACGCCGAGGTGCTCGACGGCGTTGCCAACGACCGGGAGGAAGTCATCATCACCCGGGCCGGGCACGACCCCGTGGTCATCGTCTCCCTCGAGGACTACGAGTCTCTGCGCGAGACGGCGTACCTGATGCGCTCACCGGCCAATGCTCGTCGCCTATTGGATGCCATGGAGCGTCTCGAGACGGGCCGCGGCAAGCCGCACGACATGATCGACGCCGACTGAGGTGCTCCTCGTCTGGGACGAGAACGCCTGGCAGGACTACCTCTGGTGGCAGGCCCAGGACCGCAGGGTCCTGAAGCGGATCAACACACTCTTGGCAGACATCGAGCGAAACGGCAACGAGGGCATCGGCAAGCCGGAGGCGCTCAAGCACGACTTCGCCGGCTACTGGTCCAGACGCATCACCGACGAGCACCGCCTGGTATACAAAATCGTCGGCCAAGAAGTTCGTATTGCCGCCTGCCGCTACCACTACGGGTAGCGCCATCTGCGGCAGATCCGGGCGGTTGTCTCTTGGCCCTGCGTGGGCTGGGCCTAGCCGTGCACCTATCGCCATACATGCCTCGGGGGCTTATCTTGGGCGTCGTCTGCGGAACTCATCAGTGGC
>NZ_DAORSO010000228.1:0-2636 GCF_035443565.1 Ornithinibacter sp.
ATTTGGGCTAATGTTCTGAGAGTTGAACAAATTGGCATTCATGATAATTTCTTTAAGCTTGGAGGACATTCTCTTCTTGCTACCCAAGTGATCTCTCGTATTCGAGAACACTATAATATTGATATTGCTCTTAGAGCGTTGTTCGAGCATCCGACGATTGCCGCTTTAAGTGAGGTTATTGATTCTTTAAGAGATAAGAATATTCTTTCGATACTTCCTCCGCTTGTCGCTATGGAAAGGAGAGCTCCGCTTCCTCTTTCTTTTGCTCAACAACGTTTGTGGTTTCTTGATCAACTCTTACCAGGGAAAGCTCTTTACAATATTCCAGTGGCGCTGAGATTAAAAGGTTATTTAAATATTGCTGCTCTTGAAGAGGCACTTAATAGGCTTATTGCAAGACACGAGTCTTTAAGAACAATTTTTCCTTCATCGGAAGGAGCAGCCTATCAAGAAATTCTTTCTCATGTGGAACTTGATCTGACAGAATGTTCTGTTGATTTAACTGAGTTAAGCAAAAAGGAACACCAGTCAGCTGCGGAAGATTTAGCGCGAGAAGAAGCCAATAAGGCTTTTAATCTATCTACTGAACCTCTGATAAGAGTGAAGCTACTGATTCTCGGAAAAGAAGAGCATATCCTTCTGATTACCATGCATCACATTATCTCAGATGGATGGTCAATGGATATTTTCTTTAAAGAATTGACCACTCTGTATAATGGAGTTTGTAGGGGAGAAGAGCCATCTCTTCCTTCTTTGCCGCTTCAATACGCTGATTTTGCGCTTTGGCAAAGGGAATGGTTCCAAGGAGAAGTTTTAAAGCGGCAACTGTCTTACTGGAAAGAGCAGCTTGCCGATATTCCTGATTTTCTTGAGTTTCCTACGGATAAGCCAAGACCCAAAGAGCTTACGTATAAGGGTGGAAGCTATGGCATACGCTTATCGAGAGAGATTAAAGATGAGCTGAATCGATTTGCCCAAGAACATCAAGCTTCTTTGTATATGACACTTCTTGCAGTTTTTCAGGTTCTTCTTTACCGATATACAGGTCAGAAGGATATTGTTGTTGGCTCACCGATTGCCAATCGTCATTATAAAGAAATTGAAGGTCTTATTGGTTTTTTTGTAAATACATTAGCGCTTCGAACGACCTTTAAAGAGAATGAGACTTTTATTGATGTGCTGAGCAGGGTTAAAGAAACAACCTTAGAAGCTTATCAACATCAAGATGTTCCTTTTGAACAATTGGTTGATCATCTTAATATTACGAGAGCGCTTAATCGTAACCCTATCTTTCAGGTGATGTTTAACGTACAAAATGCTTCTCAAGGAAAGCCTTTAGATTTAGAAAAAATCCAAGTAGCTCCCTTTTATAGTGCCTACCCTATTGCTAAATTTGACTTATCCATCAGTGTTCATGAGGGTGAAGAGGAACTGGGAATAGGGATTGAATATGCAACAGATCTGTATGAAGGTGATGCGATTGAGAGGATTGGCATTCACTTTAAGCAACTGATAGAAGAAATTATAAGAAATCCTGCTCAAGATATACAAACAGTTTCTTTTCTTACAGCTAAAGAGAAGGATCAATTGTTGATTGAGTGGAATGATACGAAGACGGAATATTCTGCTGATAAAACCATACATCAACTTTTTGAAGAGCAGGTTAAAAAGAATCCGCATAATACAGCGGTTGTGTATGAAGAGGAAGAGCTCAGCTATGAGCAATTGAATGAGCGAGCCAACCAATTGGCTCATTATCTTAAAACATTAGGGGTTGGTCCTGATACTCTCGTTGCTATTGCTGTTGAGAGATCTCTGGAGATGGTTATAGGGTTATTAGCCATTTTGAAGGCTGGAGGGGCCTATGTTCCTCTGGATCCAAGCTATCCTCAGGAGCGTCTTCAGTACATGCTTGAGGATACAAACGCCCCTGTTCTCATAACGCAGTCAGCTATTAAGAGTCAATTTAGCAGCTATCAAGGGGTTCTGATTGATCTTGACTGCGAATGGGATAGCATTGCTCAAGAGCCTTCTTCTAACCCGATAGGAAATACACTTCCCGAACACCTTGCTTATGTTATCTATACTTCTGGTTCTACTGGAGAACCTAAGGGCGTTATGATCGGACATAAAAACGTTATTCATTATATAAACTACGCTCAAACATCTTATCGGATCTCCAATGAGCCTATTTTATTCCATTCTTCTCTAGCCTTTGATATGAGTATTACTTCTCTTTTTCTACCAATTGTAACAGGAAATTCTATTAATATTTTACCGAGAGATTTTCATGTTAATAATTTAACAGCTACTCTCAAGATACGGAATAACTTTAGCCTTATCAAACTTACACCAACACATTTAAAAGCTTTGAGAAATGAATTGAGTTCAGAGCATATCCATAGCTACACAGGAACTTTAATTGTTGGTGGTGAGAATCTTTTAAAGGAGGATGTAGAGTTTTGGTTAGACGCTGCTCCTCACACTTTTCTCATTAATGAATATGGCCCAACTGAGGCAACTGTGGGGTGCTGTGTATTTAAGCCGGAGAATTTTACTTCTTTGCCTTCCGGTTCAATTTCCATAGGCCATCCGATATCGAATATACAGGTTTATATTTTAGACGGGTATATGAA
>NZ_DAORSO010000229.1:0-2599 GCF_035443565.1 Ornithinibacter sp.
GTCGCGAGCCCGTCGACCGTGCGCGCATCGGGGACGAGCACGGGAGGCGGCATGTCACTCCCCCGTCCCTTCGCGGCGAGGAGGTCGCGCACGGCATCCGGGGAGAAGGCGTCAGCCCCGATGCCGTAGAGGGTGTCGGTGGGCATCACGACGAGGCTGCCGGCGCGCACCCCGGCGGCGGCCTTGGGAATGGCATCCGCCCGTCCGGGCTCGGTCGTGCAGTCGAAGACGGGGCTCATGAGGCCAAGCCTAGGGTCGAACCGGGCTCGGCTCGTGAAGGCCCCCGCCGAGGGCGCGTCACCTGTGCGCCCCTGCGCGCACCGCCACCGTCGCTCGGGGCCGACCGGTGAGATCGGCATGGTCGAGCACGTCGCCCCACAGCCCCGTCGCGCGAAGAGCAGCGGGAAGGCTCGCCCCCTGGCTGTCGGCGTGTTCCATGACCAGGACCCCACCCTCGCGCAGCAGCACCGCAGCGCGTGCTGCGACCGCCAGCGGGATCGCCAGCCCGTCGGCCGAGCCGCCGTAGAGCGCGAGGGCAGGGTCGTGGTCGCGCACCTCCGGGTCGACCGGCACGGCACCGACGGGGATGTACGGCGGGTTGCTGACGACCACGTCGACCTCGCCCTCGAGGTCGTCGAAGGCCGTCGTGGCGTCACCGAGGCGCACCTCGACGTCGAGCCCGAGGTGGTCGCGGTTGGCCAGGGCCCAGCCGTGGGCGAGGTCGGACAGCTCGACCGCGAGGACCTCGGCACCGGGAAGCTCGTCCTTGACCGCCAGCGCGATGGCTCCTGAGCCGGTGCACAGGTCGACGACGACCACGCCGTCACCCTGGCGGCCCATGGCGGATGCCGCGTCGATCGCGAGCCCGGCCGTCACCTCGGTCTCGGGTCGGGGGACGAACACCCCCGGCCCCACCGCGAGCGTGAGACCGCGAAAGTGCGCCCGACCCGTGAGGTGCTGGAGCGGGACCCTGGTGAGCCGCTCGCTGACGAGCGCCTCGAACGCCGCCGCGAACCCGGCATCCGGGGTCGTGCGCAGCACCATGGCGCGGCGCACGTCGCCCGCGGTGGTGCCGAGGGCGAACGCGGCGAGCTCGACGGCATCGGTCTCGGGTGAGCGGATGCCGGCCGCCTCGAGGCGCGCGGACGCCCCCCGGACCGCGGTGTGGAGGTCGCTCACCGGTGCGCGCTCATCGGTCGGCGATGGCGGCGAGGCGGGCGGCCTCATCGGCATCGACGCAGGACTGGATCATCGGGTCGAGATCGCCGTCGAGGACGGTGTCGAGGTTGTAGGCCTTGAACCCGGTGCGGTGGTCGCTGATCCGGTTCTCGGGGAAGTTGTAGGTGCGGATCCGCTCGGAGCGGTCGACGGTGCGCACCTGGCTGCTGCGAACGCTGGCGTCCGCGGCGTGGCGCTCGTCCATGGCGATCTGGTGCAGCCGGGCGCGCAGCACGCGCATGGCGGCCTCGCGGTTCTGCAGCTGGCTCTTCTCGTTCTGGCACGAGACGACCAGGCCCGTGGGCAGGTGGGTGATGCGCACGGCCGAGTCGGTGGTGTTGACGCTCTGGCCGCCGGGGCCGCTGGAGCGGAAGACGTCGATGCGCAGGTCGTTGGCGTCGATCGTCACCTCGACCTCCTCGGCCTCGGGCATGACCCACACCCCTGCAGCGCTGGTGTGGATGCGCCCCTGGCTCTCGGTGACGGGGACTCGCTGCACCCGGTGGACGCCACCCTCGAACTTCAGCCGCGCCCACGGTGCTTCACCGGGCTGGGAGTTCCCACGGGCCTTCACGGCGACCCGCACGTCCTTGTAGCCGCCGAGGTCGGACTCGGTGGCGTCGAGCACCTCGGTGCGCCAGCCCCGGCGCTCGGCGTGGCGCAGGTACATCCGCAGCAGGTCACCCGCGAACAGGGCCGACTCCTCGCCTCCCTCACCGGCCTTCACCTCGAGGATGACGTCGCGGTCGTCGTCGGGATCACGCGGGATGAGCAGGCGGCGCAGTCGGTCCTCGGCGGCGGCGAGCGTGGCCTCCAGGGCGGGGATCTCGTCGGCGAACGCCGGGTCCTCCGCGGCGAGCTCGCGCGCGGCCTGGACGTCGTCGCGCGCGGCCACCCAGGCGTGGTGGGCAGCGACCGTGGGGCCGAGTGCGGCATAGCGCTTGTTCAGCTCACGGCTCTTGTCCGGGTCGGAGGCGATCGCCGGGTCGGCCATCTGCGCCTCGAGCGCGGCGTGCTCGGCGACCAGGGCCTGGGCTGACTCGAGCACGGACTCTCCTTCGGGGCTGGCTTGGGGTGCTTGCGTGGTGCGTGGGTGGTGCTTCGGCGGGAACACAAGTGCGCCGGCCCGTCCCGCGAGGGGTCGGACCGGCGCACCGTGAAAGCTACTTGGCGACCTTCTTGCCGTAGCGGGCCTCGAAGCGGGCCACGCGGCCACCGGTGTCGAGGATCTTCTGCTTGCCGGTGTAGAACGGGTGGCACTGCGAGCAGACGTCGGCGTGGATGGCGCCGCTCTTGGCCGTGCTGCGGGTCTCGAACGTGGCGCCACAGGTGCAGGTGACCGTGGTCGCGACGTAGTCGGGGTGGATGTCCTTCTTCACGA
>NZ_DAORSO010000230.1:0-2590 GCF_035443565.1 Ornithinibacter sp.
GGCGAAGGACTGGATGGCCACTCCCAGACGCTATCGCATCTCGATAGTATCGCCTAGCGAGGGCATGCGTCCATCTGGACGTATACACGCGCACAGCTCGTCGGAACGACGAGTCAGCGCACGGTGATCCTCAGGCGTGCCGGGAAGCGCTCGCCGACGGTCACCTCGGTGACGTCCGCGGCATCCGGGTCGAGGGCGTCGAGGTCGGGGGTCACCGACAGCTGCTCGGCCAAGGTCTCGCCGGTCAGCAGGTCGCGGTGGTTCAGCACCGACCGGTAGACGAACTCGGCACCGGTGACCTCGAGCGAGATCCGGTCCGAGACCTCGAGGCCTGCGTCCCGGCGCGCCTGCTGCACGGCCCGCACCAGGTCACGGGCGGTGCCCTCCATCTCGAGCTCGGGCGTGACGTCGGTGTCGAGCACGACGAATCCGCCACCGGGCAGCATCGCCGTGGCGTGGGACCCGGCCTGCTCGGCGTCGACGACCGTCTCGACGACGTACTCACCCTCGACGAGCGCGAGCCCGCCCGAGGTCACCGTGCCGTCCTCGGCCACCGACCAGTCACCGGTCTTGCTGCCCTTGATCGCGGTCTGCACGTCGCGACCCAGGCGTGGCCCGGCGGCCCGGGCGTTCACGACGAGGCGCTGGCTGATGCCGAAGTCGGACCCGTGGGCGTCCGCGACGTCGAGCACCGTCACGGCCTTGACGTTGAGCTCGTCAGCGATGATGCCGGCGAACGGCGCCAACCCGTCCGGGGCCGCGGTGACGACGGTGAGCTCCGGCAGCGGCAGGCGCACGCGCAGCTTCTCGGCCTTGCGCAGCGACGAGCCCGTCGAGCACACGGCGCGCACGGCATCCATCGCGGCGACGAGGTCGTCGTCAGCCGGCAGCGCGGCGGCATCCGGCCAGTCGGCCAGGTGCACCGAGCGACCGCC
Source organism: Ornithinibacter sp. (assembly GCF_035443565.1). Taxonomy (NCBI): domain Bacteria; kingdom Bacillati; phylum Actinomycetota; class Actinomycetes; order Micrococcales; family Intrasporangiaceae; genus Ornithinibacter; species Ornithinibacter sp. The sequence goes on from NZ_DAORSO010000230.1 coordinate 936, forward strand.
GGTGAGCCCGCGCCAGATCTCCTCGGTGACCAGGGGCAGGAGCGGGGCCGACACCCGGGTCAGCACCTCGAGCACCGTGTAGAGCGTGTCGAAGGCGGCCTCGGTGGCCGAGGAGTCGCCGGAACCGCTGTCCCAGAAGCGCTCGCGCGACCGGCGGATGTACCAGTTGGTCATCACGTCGACGAACTGGCGCACCGACTCGCACGCACCCGGGATGTCGTAGGTGTCCATCTGGCCCTGCACCGTCTCGACGAGCCCACGCAGCTTGGCGAGCAGGTAGCGGTCGAGCGGGTCGGTGGAGGCGGTCGACCACGTCGCGGTGTACCCCGCTCCCCCGTTCGCCGCGTTGGCGTACAGGCTGAAGAAGTACCAGCTGTTCCACAGCGGGATGAGCACCTGGCGCACCCCCTCGCGGATGCCCTCCTCGGTGACGACGAGGTTGCTGCCGCGCAGGATGCCGCTGGACATGAGGAACCAGCGCATCGCGTCGGCGCCGTCGCGGTTGAACACCTCGCTCACGTCGGGGTAGTTCTTCAGCGACTTGCTCATCTTCTGGCCGTCGGAGCCCAGGACGATGCCGTGGCTGACGCACGAGGAGAACGCGGGCCGGTCGAACAGTGCGGTCGCGAGCACGTGCAGCGTGTAGAACCAGCCGCGGGTCTGCCCGATGTACTCGACGATGAAGTCGCCCGGGAAGTGGTGCTCGAACCAGTCGGCGTTCTCGAACGGGTAGTGCACCTGCGCGAACGACATCGACCCGGAGTCGAACCACACGTCGAGCACGTCCTCGACGCGGCGCATCGTGGAGTTGCCGGTGGGGTCGTCGGGGTTGGGGCGGGTCAGGTGGTCGACGAACGGGCGGTGCAGGTCGGGCTCACCGTGCTCGTTGAGGGGCAGGCGCCCGAAGTCGCGCTCGAGCTCGGCGAACGAGCCGTAGACGTCGATGCGCGGGTAGGCCGGGTCGTCCGAGCGCCACACCGGGATCGGGCTGCCCCAGAACCGGTTCCGCGAGATCGACCAGTCGCGGGCGTTCTCCAGCCACTTGCCGAACTGGCCGTCCTTGACGTGCTCGGGCACCCAGGTGATCTCCTGGTTGAGCTCGACCATGCGGTCCTTGAACGCCGTGACCTCGACGAACCACGACGACACCGCCATGTAGATGAGGGGCTCGCGGCAGCGCCAGCAGTGCGGGTAGCTGTGGTCGTAGGTCTCGCGGCGCACCAGGACGGTGCCCGGCGTGACCGAGGCGTGCTCCCCCTCGCCGTGGGTGGCGGCCTTGAGGTGCTCGATGATGAGGGCGTTGGACTCGAAGACGTGCAGGCCCTCGTAGTCGTTGACCGGGTAGGTGAAGCGGCCGTCGGGGCCCACGGGCACCACCGGGGCGATGCCGTACTGGTCGGTCAGCTGCTTGTCCTCCTCACCGAACGCCGGCGCGATGTGGACGATGCCGGTGCCGTCCTCGGTCGTCACGTAGTCGGCGGCCAGCACCACGTGCGAGTTCGGGTGGCCGGCGTAGTACGAGAACGGCGGCGTGTACGACCGGCCGACCAGGTCAGCCCCGGTGAGCCGCTCGACGACCCGCTCCGCGGCATCCGCCCCCAGCTCGCGCGTGTAGGCAGCCAGGCGCGCCTCGGCGAGCAGGTACCGCTCGGTGC
>NZ_DAORSO010000231.1:0-2575 GCF_035443565.1 Ornithinibacter sp.
TGTGAATCGCCAGGGTTAATGTCCGGCGTGGGGCGCAGATCGCCAGAGTGATGCCGGGTGCGATCGCCAGGGTGACGCCGGGATCGCCAGAGTCATGCCGGTCTCCAGAAGGTCCCGTTGTTCGAGTATGAAGCCGACCCATTGAGGAGGTCGGCGTGGCGTTTCTGGAGGTCCACATGGTCCAGGTCCGAGAGATCATCCGGCGCTGGCAGGCCGGCGAGAACAAGATGGCGATTGGCCGGGCGAGCGGCGTCTCGGCGCGCACGGTTGGCCGCTACATCGAGGCGGCAGCCTCGTTTGGGCTGACGCAAGACGGGGAACCGCCGGGCGAAGACGTGCTCGCTCAGCTCCTTCGCCGTAACCACCCCGGTCCGCTCCCGACTCGCGAGACGCCAGCGGCGGCGCGCCTGGCAGGGCGGGAAGAGCAGCTCGCCCGCTGGCTGCAGGAGGAGCGGCTGCAGCTGACGCGGGTACATGAGCTGCTCATCCGGGAGGGCGTGACCGTCTCCTACACGAGCCTCCGGCGCTACGTGCGCGAGGCGGGCCTCTGGAAGCCTGCGCCGGCAACGCTGCGGATGGCAGACTGGCCGCCAGGCGAGGTCGCGGAGATGGACTTTGGCAGGCTCGGGAGCATCATCGATGCGGAGAGCGGCAAGAAGCAGACCGTGTGGGCGTTGCTCATCGTCCTGCCGTACAGCCGCCACTGCTTCGCCTGGCCCCTGCTCCAGCAGACGCTCGCCGAGAGCATCGCCGGTCTCGAAGCCGCCTGGCAGTTTTTTGGCGGGGTGCCGAAGCGGCTCATTCTCGACAACTTCAGCGCAGCGATCGCCGGCCCGGACGCCCTGGAGCCGAGGCCGACCCGCGGCTTTATCGAGTACAGCCAGGAGCGTGGCTTCCTCTGCGACCCGGCCCGGGTGCGCAGGCCGAAGGATAAGCCCCACGTCGAACGCGGGATCCAGTACCTGCGCGAGCGCTTCTTCAAGGGCGGGAGCTTCCGTTCCCTCGACGACTGCCGGGAGCAGGCCGAGCGCTGGTGCAGCGAAGTCGCCGGCCTCCGTGTCCACGGGACGACCCGCCAGCTTCCCCGCGAGGTCTTCGAGACCGATGAACGGCAGAAGCTCCAGCCTTACGACGGCGTGCTCTACGACGTGCCCGAGTGGAAAGAGGTAACCGTCCATCCAGACCATCACGTCAGCTTCGGCCAGGCGCTCTACTCCGTTCCGGCAACGACCTGCACACCGGGGACGAAGCTGGAGGTGCGCGGCGACCGGGCGCTGGTGAAGCTCTACAAGAAGGGTGAGCTAATGAAGGTCCACCCTCGCCAGCAGCGGGGAGGCCGCGCAACGGACCCAAACGACTATCCCGTAGAGAAGACAGCCTACGCCCTGCGTGCTCCCGACCGCATCGTACGCAGGGCGAGCGAACTCGGCCCGAACGTCGGGGCCTTCGCCCAGAAGCTCTTCGAGGGGCCGCTTCCCTGGGCCAAGCTCCGCGCCGGCCAGAAGCTCGTCTCCCTCGGTGAACGCTACGGTGGCGAACGCCTCGATGCCGCCTGCCAGCGCTCGCTCGCTTACGACCTCGTCGATGTCCGCCGCGTCCAGCGCATCCTCCTCCAGGCGCTCGACCGCGAATCGCCGCCCATCGAGGACCGGGGGACACCGCTGGGGAGCCGCTTCGCCCGCCCAGGCAGCGCCTTCGACCATCATCAGACAGTCCTCCAGGAGGCGACGGCATGAGCCTCGAAGCGGACCTCGTTACCCTCCTCAAACGGCTCAAGCTCGGCCAGGCGATCCCTACCCTGCCTGACAGGCTGGCCCTCGCACGCGCCCAGAAGCTCGATTACGCCGCCTTCCTCACGCTCATCCTTGCCGACGAGGTCCAACGCCGGGACGCCCAGCAGCTCGAACGGCGTCTCCTTCAGGCTGGCTTCGAAGAACGGGTCACCCTCGATGACTTCGACTGGACGACATCCATCCAGCTCGATCGCCGCCACCTCAACGAGCTCTTTTCGTTGCACTTCCTCCAGAAGAAGGAGCACGTCCTTCTCATCGGCCCGGTCGGGGTCGGCAAGACCTTCCTCGCCCAGGCTCTGGGTGCGGCAGCAACGCGTGCCGGCCACTCCGTCCTCTTCCGGCGGGCCGACTACCTCCTTCGTGAACTCGGCCAGGCGCGCGCCGACCACAGCTTCGAAGCTGCCTTCCGTAAGTACCTCGCTCCCGACCTGCTCCTGGTGGACGACTTCGGTCTCCATCGCCTCAGCCAGCAACAGTCCGAAGACCTGTATGCGCTCATCATCGAGCGTCACCGCCACGCCAGCTTCGTCGTCACGAGCAACCGCGACGTAAGCGAATGGGTCGGCCTTTTCGCCGACCCCATCCTCGCAAACTCCGCCCTCGACCGCCTCGCAAACGGCGCCCATCAGCTGGTCATCGACGGCCCCAGCTACCGTGCCAAACTCGCTCCCCGCCCCTCCTCCACGGAGGCTGCCATGCCTTGACCACCAACCCAGCTTCTCAGCTTCTGGAGACCGGCATCACCCTGGCGATCCTACCCGGCATCACCGCAGCGATTGACA
>NZ_DAORSO010000232.1:0-2553 GCF_035443565.1 Ornithinibacter sp.
CGCAGGTGCGTCAAGATGACGCTGTCGCCGGGTTCCATGCGTCACAAGGTAGCACTCTGGGCATGGTCCGACGACGGACTGCGATGGGCCCCGGGTGGTGTGGCTCGCCGGTAGGGTTCAGCGCGTGAGCGAGCCCCTCGTGCAGACCTCGGCGTCGGATGCCGTGCGGTCACCGAGCCTGGATGCCGCCGCCGCGCTCTGATGCAGACCTCCCCGGGGGTCCACCCCGCGTGGGCCAGGGCACCGGTGTGGGTGCGGGTCCTCATCGCGAGCGTGCCTGCCCTGACCGTCGCACCTCCGCTCGTGTCGGCGTCGGGTCAGGTGCCCTTGTTCCGTGACGAAGCAGCCACGGTCCAGCTCGCGACCCTTGCCCTTCCCCAGCTGCTGAGCGCGACCGACCACGTCGACCGGATCCTGCTGCCCCACCTGTTGGTGATGAAGGGGTGGATCGCGATGGCTGGTGACAGTACGGTCGCTCTCCGGGTGCCATCGGTGCTGGCGACGGTCTGCCTCGTCGCCGTCGTCGCGGTGCTGGGCGGGCGGCTGGGCGGTCCGGTGGGAGGAGCCGTCGCGGGTCTGGTCGTGGGGGTCGCCCCACTCACCGGGACCATCGCGATCCTGGCCCGCCCGTACGCCCTCGTCTCACTGGTTGCGGTGCTCGCCCTGCTGGTCCTTCACCTCGCCCTCGAGCACGACGGGCCGAAGCCGTGGGTGATCCACGCCGTGCTCGTGGCCGCATCTCTGCTGCTCCAGCCGTTCGCCGTGCTCGCACTGCCTGCGCACGTCGCGCTCGCGGCCACCTCACGTACCCGGCGCCGCTGGCGACGACTCACCACGGCGTGGGCGGGTGCGGGGGGCCTGGCGCTCCTGATGGCCGTGAGCGCCAGGGGCCAGCAGGGGCAGGTCGGCTGGATCTCCGACATCGGTCCTCAGGCCATGGCGGAGATGGTTCTCGGGCTCCAGCACGAGTCGGCCGCGTGGCTCGGTGTCGTGGGTTTCCTCGTGGGCCTGGCCCTCGTCGTCGCGAGGCGGTGGGCACCGTGGTGGGGCGTCGGGACGGCGCTGGTGCTGGGGCCACCCCTTCTGCTGGGCCTCGTGAGCGCCCTCCTCCAGCCGGCCTTCTTCCCGCGATACCTGTTCCTCGTGCCGACGGGTGTCGCCCTCCTGGTCGGCGGGTTGGCCGGTGCGGCCGCCGACGTGGTCGCCGGCCGGGCGTCGGCCGCTCAGACAGGGCCACGTGGTTCCTGGCGGCGACCGGTCTCGGCCCTCCTCCTCGCCGCGGCAGTCGTCGCTGCGGGGCTGCTGCCCCTGCGCGTCGAGGTGCGCCCCGTCGGTGAGGGAGTCACCACGACGAAGTGGTCGGTCGATCCGCCCTCTGCTCTCGCCGAGGCCGTCGGTGAGGTGCTGGAGCCCGGCGACCTCCTCGTCATCGAGCAACGGCTCGGGTGGGGCGGGTACGCGGGTGTGCTGGCCCGCGCGTGGGGCGACGACGCGCTCGCGGCCGAGCTGGACCGTCGAGCCGTGAGCGGTGACCTCGCCGACATCACCCGGTCGATCACGTCCGTCGGCCCACCACGAACGAGTGATCCCGCGGTGGCAGCCAGTGGTTCCGCGGCCGTTCCGCCGACGGGAGAACCAGTGCGAGTCGTGCTGCTCTCGCTGCGCTCGACCGCAGCCGACCGCTTCCTCGAGGCCGTGGACGGGCAGTGCACGGCGGGGCCCCGAACCCGCGACAGGCGTCTGAGCGACACGCGGCTCTGGGTGGTGTCGTGCCAGAGCGCCCCGGCCGGCACTGCCCTGTCCGCGGTGGCTGACCACCCGTCCCGCTGAGAGTGCCCGCCGCCAGTAGGCTTCACGTCGTGAGCGACCCCCGTGAGCAGACCTCCATCACGTACGCCGGGGCAGGCGTCGACGTCGAGGCCGGTGACAAGGCCGTCGAGCTGATGAAGGCCAGCGTGCGCCGGGCCACCCGGCCCGAGGTGCTCGGAGGCCTCGGGGGCTTCGCGGGAATGTTCGATGCCAGCGCGATCGCCCGGATGGCACGCCCCGTGCTCGCCACGAGCACCGACGGCGTCGGCACCAAGGTCGCCATCGCGCAGGCCCTCGACCGGCACGACACCATCGGGTTCGACCTCGTCGGGATGGTCGTCGACGACATCGTCGTGTGCGGCGCCGAGCCGCTGTTCATGACCGACTACATCGCCTGCGGCAAGGTCGTGCCCGAGCGCATCGCGGCCATCGTGTCGGGCATCGCCCGCGCGTGCGAGCAGGCCGGCGTCGCCCTGGTCGGCGGCGAGACCGCCGAGCACCCCGGACTGCTCGGCGTCGACGAGTACGACGTGGCGGGTGCCGCCACCGGTGTCGTCGAGTACGCCGACGTCCTCGGCCCGCAGCGGGCCGCCCCCGGTGATGTCGTCCTCGGCCTCGCCAGCAGCGGCCTGCACTCCAACGGCTACTCCCTCGTGCGCCGGGTCATCGCCCACGCAGGCTGGGCCCTGGACCGGCACGTCGACGAGTTCGGGCGCACCCTGGGCGAAGAGCTCCTCGAGCCGA
>NZ_DAORSO010000233.1:0-2524 GCF_035443565.1 Ornithinibacter sp.
GTGGATCCGGGGGAGTCCGTCAGTCGGGTCCGGCCAGAGCCGCTGGGAACCCGACCACAGGCGCCACAGCTGGTCGGATGCCGGGTGGCCAGCCGTGGTGTCGCTCGCCTCCCCGGTGGTCACGAGAGAAATGGTGGCGTGGAACCCCCGATCGCGCACGCGGACGGTGACGGGGCCGACGTGGCGGGACAGCACGGGTGCCGGTCTCGGGCCCTTCGGGGCGTTGTCCACAGCCCCGGCGCGTCGACTTGAGGAGGTACGGATGTTCGATTAGTGTCTATCCATGGACGTGCAACCGCTGGGACTCGAGGAGCGACGCTCCCGGATCGCGGCTGCCCGTGAGGCGCTGGTGGGGCTTGCCGACGTCCTGTACGAGGCGACGGGTCCGGAGCTCGGTGAGCTCATGTCGGCCGTCGACGGCGTGGCCGCCCAGGCTGCGGCCGCTCGCGTGACGATCACCGTCGAGGCGGTGCGCCGCGGCCAGGTGGCGGAGGAGGGCGTCAACGCCCACGCGTGGGTTCGCGACCACGCTCCGTCGCTGCGCCAGGGTGGAGCCGGCGACGTCGCCCGGGTGGCCACCGCGGTGGTGCCCGCCGGTGCGCAGTTCCGGCCGGAGGGTGGAGAGGTCGACCCGGAGTCGACGGTGGGCATCGTGTGGGCGGGCGTCGCGGACGGCTCGGTGTCGCCCGGCCTGGCGAGTGCGACGATGCGCGAGCTCGACAGGCTCGCACCGTTGCTGAGGGAGGAGGCGAAGCCGACGGTCGTCAACGCGCTCCTCGAGCTGGGGGTCCAGTGGGGCCCGGGCCTCATGCGTCGCTTGCGGCCCCGGCTCCTCGCGGAGTACGGGCACGCTGGCGTTCTCGACGACCTGCAGGAGCGGCTGGCTCCGTCCGCACGGCTCTCGCAACCGTTCGTCGAGTCCGGTGACCTCACCGAGTACCTGCTGCTCATGACTCCGGAGCAGGCTGCCGCGCTGGAGGCGGCCATCGGTCCGCTGAGCGCACCGGCCCCGAACGCCGAGACCGGCGAGCGCGACCTCCGACCTGCGGGGCGGCGCCGAGTCGAGGCCCTCGCAGAGGTCTGCCGTCGGTCGTCGGCGGTCGATGCCGATGAGTCGGGCGGCCGCGACGGCGCGGCCGGGACGTCGGCGGCGCTGCACGTGATGATTCCGCTGGCCGACCTGGAGGCGCGAACCGGGTGCGGTGAGGTGATGGGGTCCACCGCGACCGGCACGATCCTGTCGCCGGAGGTGCTGCGCCGGGTGGCCTGCGACGCGGCCCTGATTCCCCACGTCCTCGGCAGTGCGGGAGAGGACCTCGACCTCGGCCGGGTCGTGCGGTTGTTCACCCGGGCGCAGCGGCGCCGACTGTGGCGGCGTGACCGGGCGTGCACGTACCCGGGATGCGCTGCTCCCGCGGCCTGGACCAAGGCCCACCACGTCGTGCACTGGGCGGATGGTGGCTTGTCCGACGTCGACAACGCCGCCTTGCTCTGCCAGAGACATCACACGCTCGTCCACAGCCGCAGACTGATCGCCGAGGTGAGGCGCACCCCCGACGAGCGCGGACGGTTCGTCGTCTGGGACCTCGACCCGGGCAGCTACGACCGGCACCTCGAACGGCTTCGAGCGGAACGGGCCGCCAACGATCCGCCACCTCTGACACCTGAGCGCCTGCGCAGCCTGGTCGCTGCGATCCAGGGCGACGATCCCGAGGAACGACGGTGGGCCAGGGACGAGCTGGAGCTGTCGCAGCCGGATGAGCCGTGGTGGGACGACGGCGAATCTGACGTGCTGTGGCCCGAGGATGCCGTGACGCGGCTGGAGCTCTCGGCCTGAGGGTGCTCCGGTTCGGATGCCGGCAGCGACTCGGCCGTGGTCGCGGGGGAGCCGCTGACGCCGACGTCGAGGGTCGTGATCACCAGCCCGGGTAGCGCGCCTGCCACAGGGGGTCGCGCGCCTCGACGTACTCCGAGCCACCGGGAGGGTCGCTGAGCTGGGCGACCACATCCCGTGCGAGCACGTCGAGGGGCCAGGCGAGCTCGTGGCGAGCGACCAGGTCCACCGGGAGCCGCGACGCCCCGTGGGCGGCTCCGAGCAGCGCCCCGGCGACCGCGGCGACGGCGGCGCCCTCGGGTGCCCGGGCCGCGAGCTCCAGGGCGTCGCGGAAGCGCTCCGGCTCCGCGTGGGTGGCGGCGACGTACAGACCGCCCGCCAGCGCCGACAGCGACGTCGGGTCCGGAGCCAGCGAACGCAGCGTGTCCAGCGACGGCCCGGCGGGGGAGGCGCGCGTGGTGGGGTTGGGGGTGGCGGGCGAGGCGACGCCCACGGCATCCGCCATGGCCCGGTCGAGGGTGCCGACGAGGTGCGCCTCCACACCGAGCCCGCGCGCGGCATCCACGCCGGTGCGGAGCCCTCCGAGCACGTCATCGGCCGTCAGGGAGCACGCCGTGAGGACGACCGCCGCGCTCGTGACGTCGAGCCCGAGTTCGCTGCCGTGGGTCAGGGCGGTGGCTTCCCGGGCGA
>NZ_DAORSO010000234.1:0-2518 GCF_035443565.1 Ornithinibacter sp.
GCCTTCATCGCCGCGCTGACCTCCGACGGCGCCGGGGCGCAGGCCACCAAGAAGTAGGTTCAGCCGCCGGGTGAGCGCTCGGCGATCTCGCGGAGCCGGGCCACGTAGGCCGCCCAGTGGTCCGCGCCGCCCTCGGGCAGGTTCGGGTGCTCGGGCGACCAGCCGGCCTGACCGTCGACCTGCTCGCGCAGGATGTCCAGGTGCCCGGCGTGCCGGGCCGTCTCAGCGGTCATGTGCACCAGCAGGTGGTGCAGCGTGGTGTCCGGCTCCCTCCACCACGGCACGTGGGCCCTGGTGTCCAGGGGCAGGGGCGCAATGGTCTCGTCGGCGAAGGCTGTGACACGGCGGTAGAGGTCGAGGATCTGCGCCGGCGACTCGTCTGCGGTGGCCCACATGTCGTCGTTGGGCTGCGCGTCGTCCGCCCAGAACGCCATCGGCTGCGGCCACGGGCGGCCCAGGCACATGCCGAAGTACTCGGCCTCGACCCCGGCCAGGTGCTTGACGACACCGAGCAGGTTCGTGCCGGTGGGGGTGAGCGGCATCCGCTGGTCGCGCTCGGGCAGCCCCTCGACCTTCCAGAGAACCTGCTCGCGAGCGTTCTTCAGGTAGTGCCACACCGTGCTCTTGACGTCCATGACGGCAGCCTGTCACGAGGCACTGTCACAGCTCCCTGTCACGGGGCGGGGACGCTCGACTCCTGCACGGGCGGGGCGACCACCGGGCCGTCGGCCCACTCGTGCGGTCGGGAGGCCAGCTCGAGCACCGCCAGCACGTCGCGGGGCCAGACGTCGTCGTCGGTGGCGGCGAGGTCGGGCAGGGCCCACCACCGGATGTCGGCCACGGTCAGCTGCTCCTCCTCGGTGTGCGACGTGGTGTCCACCTCGAAGGCCGCCACCCGCACCACGTAGAACACCTCGTGCTGGTCGACCACCTTGTCGCTGTAGCCGTGCACGACGACCCGGGTGAGCAGCGGGCCGACGAGGTCCCCGGCATCCACGACGAGGCCGGTCTCCTCCCACAGCTCGCGCACCGCGGCCTCGAGGTCGCTCTCGCCCGGGTCGACACCCCCGCCGGGCGTCACCCACCAGTGCGCGACCGGGTCCAGCCCGAGGTCGGAGTCCTTGAACAGGAGCATCCGGTCGTCCTCGTCGAGCACCAGCACCCGCACCGCCCGCCGGTCGAACCGTGGCCGGTCCTCGGGTGCGGGCACGACGAAGCCGGGCTGGCCGGGGTAGGAGGGGGTGGTCATGGCCACACGTTAACCCGGCCGGCAGTACTCGCCGGTAACCTCGGCCGGGTGCCTGACACCTACGCGCTGTACCGCTCGATGTCCGCCCGCCCGTTCGGCAAGCGCGCCTTCTCGCTGCTCTTCGCGAACAAGGCCCCCTACTTCCGCACCGTGCGGCCGCAGGTGCGCGACGTGCGACCGCACCACGCCGAGCTGACCATCCGCAACCGCCGGGCGGTGCACAACCACATCGGCACCCTGCACGCCATCGCGGTGTGCAACGGGCTCGAGGCAGCGATGGGCCTGCTCGCCGAGGCCACCACGCCGAAGGACCGGCGCTGGATCCCCAAGGGGATGCAGGTCTCCTACCTCGCGAAGTCGACGACCGACCTGCTGTGCATCGCGGAGACCGACCCGGCCGACTGGGCGCAGCTCGGCGACGTGCCGGTGCGGGTCAGGGCGGTTCGTACCGATGGCACCGTCGTCGTCGATGGCATCATCACGATCTATGTGTCCGAGCGCCCAGCCCGCTGACCTGATCACGGTTCTTCGCGGGCGCGTCTGGTGCCCGGTGCAGGGCGACCTCGACGCGGTCGCGATCCGCGGTGGCCTCGTCATTGCCGTGGATGCCGCTGCGCTCGCCCTCGCGGACACGCCCGGTGCCGCTGTGGTCGAGGTGGGTGACGGCATCCTCATCCCGGCGTTCGGTGACGGGCACGCCCACCCGGTGTTCGCGGGCCTGCAGGCCCATGGACCACACATCTCGGATGCCGGGTCGGTCGCCGAGGTCGTCGCGCAGGTCGCGCGCTGGGCGGCCGAGCACCCGCACGAGCCGTGGATCCGCGGGGCGTCCTACGACCCGGCGCTCGCGCCCGACGGGCTGTTCGACGCCCGGTGGCTCGACGAGGCCGTGCCCGACCGACCCGTGGTGCTGCGAGCCGCCGACTACCACACGGTGTGGGTCAACACGATGGCGCTGCACCTCGCCGGCATCGACGCCTCGACGCCCGCCCCGCCGCTCGGTGAGATCGCCCGACGCGCCGACGGAACGCCGCTCGGCACGCTGCGCGAGTGGGGCGCGGTCGACCTCGTGCTCGACGTCGCGGGCCCGCACCCCCTCGACGTCCGGGTGCGCGCGCTCGAGGAAGCCACCACCCACCTGGCCTCGCTCGGGATCACCTGGGTGCAGGACGCCTGGGTCGAGGCCGACGACGTCGAGGCCTACCTCGCCGCATCCGCACAGAAGAGGCTGCACACCGCCGTCGACCTCGCCCTGTACGCCGACCCGCG
>NZ_DAORSO010000235.1:0-2499 GCF_035443565.1 Ornithinibacter sp.
TACAACGCGATCGCCCTGCCCATCGCGGCCGGGGTCTTCGCCAGCTGGGGTCTGGTTCTACGCCCCGAGATGGCCGCCCTGTCCATGTCCGGGTCCAGCGTCATCGTCGCCGTCAACGCCCTGATGCTCAAACGGCTCCGGCTGCCCCGACCTGAGGCAGAGGCGGCAGCCGTCAGCGACGGTCGGGCACCTTCATCGAACCTTCATGAAACCACCGGCTGACCTCCACGGTCCGCCGGACAGGATCGTCCTTTCTGCTCCAGCCCCAGTTCCAGGAGACCTCTCGTGCGTCTGACCTCTCGACTTGCCATCCCCGCCGCGTCCGCCGTCCTCATCCTGGCGCTGAGCGCCTGCGGCTCCGGCGACGACTCCCACAGCACGATGTCCGGTGCAGGCACCACCTCCTCGTCCATGGCTGAGGGCATGACGACCACCGCTACCTCGGGAGACGTGGAGTTCGCGCAGATGATGATCCCGCACCACGAACAGGCCGTGGAGATGGCCGACGTTGCCCTGGAGAACGACACGGCATCGCAGGACGTCAAGGCGCTGGCCGCCCAGATCAAGGCAGCCCAGGATCCCGAGATCCAGACCATGAAGGGGTGGCTCGCCCAGTGGGGGGCCTCGGAGAGCTCAGGCCAGATGGATCACGGCGGGATGATGAGCGACGACGACATGAGCTCACTGATGGGCGCCTCCGGCCCCGAATTCAACCAGATGTGGCTGACGATGATGATCGAGCACCACGAGGGCGCCGTCGAGATGGCTCAGGACGTGCTGGCCACCACGTCCAACCCTGAGGTGGAGAAGCTGGCCACGGCGGTCGTGGAAGGTCAGGAGAAGGAGATCACCACCATGAAGGGGATGCTCGGCTGACCATGCGTGAGCGACTCTCCCTGTCACGACCACTCAGCCTGCTCGTCGCGGTGATCTCCATCGGACTCGTGGCGGCGTGCTCCTCCGCCTCTCCTGAACCGACCCCAGACCCCGTGGCCGCCACCAGCGACCCAGTGGGCGGAACGCCGACGCCGCAACCCGTGGCACCGTCAGCCAGCCCGGGTGCCGAAGAGCTCAGGCTTCCGAGCGCGCACGTCCATGCAATCGCCCGTGACCCCGGCAGCGGCAAGGTGGTCGTGGCCGCACACGACGGGCTGTACGTCTACGACGGGGCGACCCCGCAGCGGGTTGGACCCGTCATCGACCTCATGGGGTTCACCGTGGCCGGACCCGGCCATTACTTCGCCTCCGGGCACCCCGGGACTGCGACCGACCTGCCGCAACCGGTCGGGCTCATCGAGTCACGCGATGGCGGGACGACGTGGACCGTCCTGTCCCGCGGAGGCGGGTCCGACTTTCATGCCCTGACCACCGCAGGCAGCACCGTCGTCGGGTTCGACGGCGTCCTGCGCAGCACTGCCGACGGCCGGACCTGGCGCGAGGGGAACCTCGACGCCCAACCCCGGACGCTGGCCGGCTCACGCGACGGGGCCACGGTTCTCGCGACCACGTCTGAGGGGCTGGTGCACTCCACCGACGCCGGACTCAGCTGGCGCTGGATGGACCAGGCGCCACTGCTGCTGATGGTGGCCTTCGGTGACGGCGACACCGTCGCCGGTCTCACACCGGACGGACAGGTCCACACCAGCACCGACGCCGGAGGAACATGGCGGGCGACCGACCTTCTCGCACCCGACGCGCAGGCACTCTACGTCTCAGGCGAGGGCGAGGACCTGGAGATCCTCGTGGCCACGGGACAGTCCCTCATGGCATCGACCGGCGACAAGCCATTTGCGGTACTGATGTCGGGCCTTCAGTAACCACACACTGCTGGTGGCGCGACTGGTGATTCGAAAGCGCTGGCATCCTGCTCGGAGATCCCCGCGACTCGTCCAAGAGGGGGCCGTGGCGCGACGGATCGAACCGCTTGGATGACATTCATCACGGCATTAACCGGCTGGGCGCGGCTGCGCACAATGCTGGGTGTCGGGGGCAGGGTAGGCGTGTACGACGGCTGAGCTGAGTTTGGGTACGGCGCCGACCAGGACTTTCTCAGCGCGGTGCGCGATGCCGTGGGCGTCAGCGAGGCTGGTCTGCGGGTCGACCTCGAGGTCGGCGTCGGCCTGGATCTCGTGGCCGATCCAGCGCATCCGCACTCGGCGGACACCGGTGACGCCGGGTGCCGCGGCCAGCGCGTCCTCGGCCCGACCCACCAGTTCTGCTAAGGATGCGCTGATGAAAGGACCATTCCGGGCGTGGTTGGTCGGGACCGCCAGGTTTGGGGTCGCGTGCGCGCTCTGGACCTGGGCCGATCAGCCCATGTGGGCGTGTGCGGGGCGGTTGAGGGCAGGCTGACGCCTGGCCGTCAACCCATCAGGGCGACGGCACGTGCCCGCATCAACCAGTTCGCTGAGGCGAACAACACGTTGAGGTGGTTGAGGTTCTTGGCGATCCCGCGGTAGCGGGTCTTGGTGAACCCGAAGTCGCGTTTGACGATGAGGA
>NZ_DAORSO010000236.1:0-2494 GCF_035443565.1 Ornithinibacter sp.
TCGCGACGACCTCCTCGAGGCTGAACGGCTTGGTCACGTAGTCGTCGCCGCCGGCGGTGAGGCCGGCGACGCGGTCCTCCACGGCATCCTTCGCGGTGAGGAACAGCACGGGCACGTTCGGGTCGTCCCCGCGCATGCGCCGCAACACCTCGAGCCCGTCGAAGTCGGGCAGCATCATGTCGAGCACGACGGCGTCGGGGCCGAACTCCTTGGCAGCGCGCACCGCCGCGAGGCCGCTGGCCGCGGTGCGAACCTCCCAACCCTCGTAGCGCAGGGCCATCGACAGCAGTTCGGTGAGGTTCGGCTCGTCATCCACCACGAGCACCCGCACCGGGGAGCCGTCGGGTCGGGTCAGGGCGGGGGCGCTCACGGGGCGGGTCGTCGTCATGGCTTCAGTCTGCTGGTGGGCGCTGGGGTCGACCCATGGGTTTGCTGTGCGATTCCTGTGTGTCGCGCTCTGGGCGTCGTTGTTCGGGGCGAGTGCGTTCGCGATTGCCAGCGCACGGATGGGGTCGGCACAGGTAGGCCACAGGTGGCGGGCCGACGGTTGGAGCAGGCAGTCACTCATCGTCACGAAAGGGCCCTCCATGGCCAACGAACCGCAGAATCCGAACGATCAGTCGCAGCCCGAGCAGCAGGTGCAGCCGGGGCAGAACGACGCGACCGAGGTCATCCCGCAGCAGCCCGAGGCCACGGTCCGGATGCCGTCCGTCGCCGAGGTGCCCCCCGCACCTGACGCCGGACAGGCGCCCCCGTGGGTGACTGCCGTCGACGGGGCGGCCGCTGCGCCGAGTGCTGCGGCGAACGCGGCGCCCGCCCCGGCGGCGGGTGCTCCGGTCCCCCCTGCCCAGGTGCCCCCGGCTGCGCCCGCCCCCGCGACGGGTGGGCCGTGGTGGAAGGGCCGGCTGGCCATTGCCGGTGCGGCCCTGGCTGCAGGGTTGCTGCTCGGTGGGGCCGTGGGTGCGGCGTCCACTGCGGCGATCGGCGACGGCGACGGCGGCCGCGTGGGTCACATGAGCGACGGCGACGACTGGGGTCGCGGCGGTGTCGAGGGCCAGGGTCCCGGCTCGGGTGGGCGTCACGGTGGTGGCCGGGGCGAGATGCCCGGCGGCGGCAGGGGTCAGTTCCCCGGTGGTGGCATGGGACAGCTGCCGAACGGCGGCCAGTTGCCGAACGGGACGGCGCCGACCGCCCCGACTCCTCCAACCCCGTCGAGCAGCACCGCACCGTCGAGCACCTGACTGGGCAGTCGAGAGTAGGCGAATCGCCGCGAGGGCAAATCTCTGCACGGCGATTCGCCTACTCTCGACCGGGCTCAGCGAGGGCCGCACGGCATCCGAGATCGACCAAGGGCCCCACCGACAGTGTCGGCGGGGCCCTCTGGTCCGGCGGGGACCGTCTGTCAGGCGCTCTCGAGGCGCGCCTTGAGCGTGGCCAGCTCGTCAGCGAGCTGGGTGGGGAGGGTGTCGCCGAACTTGGCGAACCACTCCTCGATGAGCGGCAGCTCCTTGTCGCGCCACTCCTCGACGTTGACGGCGAGGGCCTTGGCGACCTGCTCCTCGCTCATGTCCAGGCCCGTGGTGTCGATCGAGCCGGGGGTGGGCACGAGGCCGACCGGGGTCTCGACGGCCTCCGCGGAACCGTCGAGGCGCTCGACGATCCACTTCAGCACGCGGGCGTTGTCGCCGAAGCCGGGCCACAGGAACGAGCCGTCCTCGTCGTCGCGGCGGAACCAGTTGACCTGGTAGATCTTCGGCAGCTTCGACTCATCGGCCTGCTTGCCGATCTCGAGCCAGTGGTTGACGTAGTCGCCGGCGTTGTAGCCGATGAAGGGCAGCATGGCCATCGGGTCGCGGCGCACGACACCGACGGCGCCGGTCGCGGCGGCGGTGGTCTCGGACGACAGCGTCGCGCCGATGAACACACCGTGGGCCCAGTCACGGGACTCGTAGACCAGCGGCACGGTGGTCTTGCGACGGCCACCGAACAGGATCGCGTCGATCGGCACACCGTTGGGCTCGTCGTACTCGTCGGCCATCATCGGGCACTGCTTCGCGGGGGTGCAGAAGCGGCTGTTCGGGTGGCTGGAGGGCACTCCGGACTCGGGGGTCCAGTCGTTGCCCTTCCAGTCGGTGAGGTGCGCCGGCTTCTCGGGGGTCATGTCCTCCCACCACACGTCGCCGTCGTCGGTGAGGGCGACGTTGGTGAAGATCGAGTTGCCCTTCTCCACGGTTCGCATCGCGTTGGGGTTGGTGTGCTCACCGGTGCCGGGGGCGACGCCGAACAGGCCGAACTCGGGGTTGACGGCGTAGAGGCGGCCGTCGGGGCCGAAGCGCATCCAGGCGATGTCGTCGCCGACCATCTCGGCGGTCCAGCCCTCGAGAGTGGGGTCGATCATCGCGAGGTTGGTCTTGCCGCAGGCGCTCGGGAAGGCACCGGCGATGTAGTGCTTGGAGCCGGTGGGGGAGACGAGCTTGAGGATGAGCATGTGCTC
>NZ_DAORSO010000237.1:0-2462 GCF_035443565.1 Ornithinibacter sp.
TGTCAATGGCCAAGTTGATGTCCTCGCTGGTGGCCAACGGAAGTCCTCGCTGGTGGCCAACAAAAGTCCTCGCGGTCATGCCTCCTTGCTGCGGGTGGTGCGGTGGGTGAGGCGGTAGCTGTCGCCGGTGGTGGTGATGATGTGGGCGTGGTGGCAGAGCCGGTCGAGCAGTGAGACGGCGGTGGGTTGATCGGGCAGGAAGCGGCCCCAGTGCTCGAAGGGTGAGTGGGAGCCGATCGCGATGGATCGTCGTTCGTAGCCGGCGGCGACGAGGCGGAACAGCAGTTGGCAGCCGGTGTGGTCGAGTGGGGCGAAGCCGATTTCGTCGATGATGATCAGGTCGTTGCGGCAGACGGCTTCGATGGCTTTGCCGACGGTGTTGTCGGCGACGGCGCGGTAGAGGTGCTCGACGAGTTCGACGGCGGTGAAGTAGCGGACCTTGTAGCCGGCGGTCACGGCGGCGGTGCCGAGGCCGATGAGGTAGTGGGTCTTGCCGGTGCCGGCGGGCCCGACGAGGCATAGGTTCTCGGCTTGGTGGATCCATTCGAGTGTCACGAGGTAGTCGTGGCTGGCTCGCGGGATGGACGATTCGTCGAGGCGGAACTCGTCGAGGGTTTTGTCGATCGGGAACCGTGCGGCGGTCATCCGGTTGCGGGTGTTGGAGGCGTCGCGTGAGGCGATCTCGGCCTCGACGAGGACCCGCAGCACTTCTTCGGGTGCCCAGCGTTGCGCCTTCGCGTTGGCGAGGACGTCGGGTGCTTCGCGGCGGATCGCGGCGAGGCGCAGCCGGCGCAGGCCGGCTTCGACATCTGCAGTGAGCGGGATCGGGGTGCGGCCGCTCATGCGAGGTTCTCGATCCGGTAGGCGTCGAACGAGCGGACCTCGGCGGTCGGGAGTCCGACCACGACGTGGTCGCCGGGCTGCGCGGGTTCGGTGGTGGCGGTGCCGATCGCGAGGATTGAGCGGACGTCCGCGGCGCGGAAGCGGCCGAAGCGTGCTGCTCTGGCGAGGGCTTTGGCGACGAGCTCGGGGCCGTGCGCGGGAAGGATGTCGTCGACGATCTCGATGATCTCCTTGGGCAGCATCGTCATCCCGGCGGCGGCGCCTTGGCGGATGAACGCCTCGGCTGGTTCACCCAGGGCGAGGAACTCGCGTTCGGCATCGGTGCGTGCTCGCGGTCCGCGTGACGGAGCGCGTCGTGGTGTCGGGTAGTGCTCGTCGAGCACGGCTGCTTCGCCGGGTGCGAGCTGCACGTGATCGGCAACGAGGCCGCCGTCGAGGTCGTAGATGCGAACCTTGCCGTCGAAGGTGACGGCCTCGACGTGTGCGCCGACGAGTCGGTGTGGGACCGAGTAGCGAGCCGACGCGACTCGGATCGTGGACAGCTTGTCGACCTTGCGGACCTCCACGCGTCCGATCCGTGGGCGCAGCATCGGCAACTCCCGCAACAGCGCCCGTTCCTCGACCAGGCGGACGTCGGGGATCGCGCAGATCTCCGAATGCGCACGGGCGTTGACCTCGCAACACCACACGCGGCAGGCGTCGTTCAACACCGCCAGGTCGTCGGAGTCGGGCAACACCAGATCGGTCTTGGCGTAGCCGACCAGGTTCTCGACGATGCCTTTCGACTCCGGGTCAGCTGGATGGCAGAAGTCCGGGACGAACCGGTAGTGCGTCGCGAACCGGACGTAGTCCGGCGTCGGGATCACCACGTTCGCAATGGTGCCGCCCTTCAGACAGCCCATCCGATCCGCGAGCACCTTCGCGGGGACACCGCCCAACGTGTCGAAGCAGTCGGCGAGCATCGCCAACGTCGTCGCAGCGGTCTCGTCACGAGCAACGCGCACGAAACGGACCCTCGACCAGGCGAGCACCGCGCAGAACACCTTCAACCCCGACGGCAACAGACCCCAGTCGATCGCCAGCGTCTCGCCCGGCACCCACACCGCCGGCCGCCGCTGATGACGGCCGATCTCGCCACGAACCTGACGCTTCACGCCCGCCACGAGCCGCCGGAAGTTGCGGTCCGATCCCGCGTAGCCGGCCGTGCGTGCCGCCGGCAGCAACCGCTTCGCGGTGCCACGGCCGTTGGCTTCGCGGACGAGATCGAGCACCACTGTGCGGACCCCATCGGTGTTCTTCGGCACCGGCGCCCGCTCGGCACGTTCATCATCCAACAGCCCGGCCTCGTGGGCGAGCACCTTTCGTTTCACCGTCTTGGGGTCCACACCGCACAACTCGCCGGCGGCGCGATACGACCCCAGACGCGCGTACGCGTCGACAACATCCATGTTCTTCCTCGCTGACAACAATGTGCACAACCCCTCGAGCGTGTGATCTGGAACTGACTTGGTCGTCGTTCACGATCACCGCTCGAGGTGGCCCGCAGGGTGGATCTACCTACTCACCACCGCGAGGACTTTTCCTGGCCACCAGCGAGGACTTTGACATGGCCACGGACA
>NZ_DAORSO010000238.1:0-2455 GCF_035443565.1 Ornithinibacter sp.
GTCAGCTCTTGCGCTTGGCCTCGTCAACGGCGTCGGATGCCGCGTCCTTGGCGTCGTGCGCAGCGTCACCGACCGCGTCGGCTGCGTCCGAAGCCGCATCCTTCGCGTCGTCGATCGCGTCGGATGCCGTGGCACCGGCATCCGAGACCGCGTCGCCAGCGGTGTCCACGGCGTCACTGGCCGCGTCCTTCGCGTCGTGCGCTGCGTCGCCAGCCGCGTCCTTGACGTCGGCGACCTTCTCGGCCACGGCGTCCTTGGCGTCGGCCGCCTTGTCCTTGGCGTCCGAGACCGCGTCGGACACGGCATCCGACGCGGCAGCAGCCTTGTCCTTGGCCTTGTCGGCCAGGTCGCCGACCTTCTCCGACGTGCTCTTGGGCGGCGTGTACGTGCCCGCGGTCGCCCACGGGTCGGGGCGCTCGTTGCTCTTGCGGTAGGCCATGATCGCGGCGCCGGCAGCGATGGCGCCGAGCAGGAGCAGCCACTTGCCCTTGCCACCACCCTGCTTGGCGACGGCGTCACCCTTGAGCACGGCGAAGGCGTCGGGGGCGCGCTCGGCGGTCTCGGTGGCGGTGTCCTTCGCGGCGGCGGCACCGGCGGCGACCGCGGCGATGGCGCTGACGACCTTGGGCAGGACGTCCTCGACGAACACCTCACGCGCGGACTCGACCTTGGGGGCCAGGTTCTCGGCGGCGTGGTGCGCCTTCTCCTTGGCGGTCTCGGCGGCGCCATGTGCGTACTCAGCGGCCTCGGCAGCCTTCACCTTGGCGGCGGCAGCAGTCGCAGCAGCGGCCTCGGCTGCCTCGGCGGCCTTGACCTTCAGCTCGGCTGCGCGCTCGGCGGCGTCGTGAGCGCTGTCGGTGACGCTCGCAACCCCGGTGGTGACGGCATCCTTGGCCTGGTCGGCCTTGCTGTCGGAACGGAACACGTGTCCTCCTCGTGTGGACGTTGTCTTGTCGACCATCTTGCCCTGTGGCCCCACCTCGACGCGATGGCGGGTGCAGCCTGATCTGTCGGTCGATCGCCCGTTCTGTCGGGCGGCCGGCGGGCAGGCCCCGTCAGGACGTCGTGAGAGGATCGACGCCATGAAGGCAACCCTGCACACGAACCATGGCCCCATCGTCGTCGAGCTCTTCGCGAACGAGGCGCCCAAGACCGTCGCCAACTTCACCGGTCTCGCGACCGGCGAGAAGGAGTACAAGGATGACGCGGGTCGCAGCAACCCGACCCCGTACTTCGACGGCCTGATCTTCCACCGCATCATCCCCGGCTTCATGATCCAGGGCGGCTGCCCGCTGGGCCGCGGCATGGGTGGACCGGGCTACAACTTCGACGACGAGATCCACCCCGACAAGCAGTTCGACCGCCCCTACATCCTCGCCATGGCCAACGCCGGCAAGCGCATGGGCAAGGGCACGAACGGCTCGCAGTTCTTCATCACCGTCGCCCCGACGACCTGGCTCAACGGCAAGCACACCATCTTCGGTGAGGTCGCCGACGGCCCGAGCCGCGAGGTCGTCGACAAGATCGCCGGCGTCCGCACCGGTGCCCAGGACAAGCCGCTCGAGGACGTCGTCATCGAGCGCGTCGAGCTGAACGACTGACGCTGGTCGTGACCGAGCGCGCGAGGCGGGAGTCCCGACGTGGCTGAGCAACCGGCATCCCCGGATGCCGTGGAGCAGGCCCCCGTCTGCCCACGGCATCCGGACCGGGAGTCCTACGTGCGCTGCCAGCGCTGCATGCGCCCGACCTGCCCGGAGTGCCAGCGACCGGCCGCGGTCGGCATCCAGTGCGTCGACTGTGTCGCCGAGGGTGCGAAGACGGTGCGACAGGTGCGCACCGTCTTCGGCGGGGCCGTGACCGACGGCCGACCCGTCGTGACGATGACGCTCATCGGGATCTGCGTCGCCGTGTTCCTGGCGCAGTCCGCGGTGCCCGGGTTCGAGCGGCAGATCTGGTTCTCGCCGGTGCTCGGCCAGTCCGAGCCGTGGCGCTTCATCACCTCGGCGTTCGCGCACGGGTCGCTCATGCACATCGCGTTCAACATGTACGCGCTGTGGGTGATGGGCACCTACCTCGAGCCGATGCTCGGCCGGGCCCGGTTCCTCGCCATCTACCTGCTGAGTGCATTCGGTGGGTCGGTCTTCTACCTCCTGCTGGCTGCGCCGCAGACCTATGAGGAAGCCGTGGCGTTCGGCCCGGGCATGTGGTGGACCCCCGCGGTCGGGGCCTCGGGCGCGGTGTTCGGCCTGTTCGGCGCCTTCCTGGTGCTCCAGCGTCGTCTGGGGCGGTCGGCTGCCGGCATGTACGTCGTCATCGGCATCAACGCGGTCATCGGGTTCGTGCTGCCCAACATCGCCTGGCAGGCCCACCTCGGTGGGGCGCTCACGGGGGCGGCGGCCGCAGCGGCGATCGCCTACCTCGGGCGCAACCGTGGGCCGCTCAAGCCCGTCGACCG
>NZ_DAORSO010000239.1:0-2455 GCF_035443565.1 Ornithinibacter sp.
CACGCTTGCCGGACTCCACGAGCCGTCGCAGGCTCGGCGAGACGTGGAACCGGTCGCCGAACGCGCGGTGCAGGGTCTCGCTGTTGTGCAGCGCGATCGCCGGCCCGACGAGCCCGAGCAGCACGAACGGCGGCATCGGGGCCAGCCCGGCCACGGCGCGGTCGGCGGTGGCCACCGGGGTGCCCTCGTCGACGATCCTGGAGAACTCACCCATGAAGGCGCCGAGCAGGCGGTTGACGACGAAGGATGCCGAGTCCTTGACCCGGATCGTCGTCTTGCCGAGCGCGCGGCCCGTCGCGAACGCCGTCGCGAGAGCCGCGTCGTCGGTTGCCTCGCCGGGGATGATCTCGAGCAGCGGCATGACGGCCACCGGATTGAAGAAGTGGAAGCCCACGACCCGCTCGGGGTGCGCCAGGCCGCTGGCCATCTGCGTGATCGACAGCGACGAGGTGTTCGTCGCGAGCACGCACTCGGCAGAGACGACGGCCTCGACCTCGGCGAACACCTGCTGCTTGACCGCCATCTCCTCGAAGACCGCTTCGATGACGAAGTCGGCGTCGGCGAAGCCGTCCTTGGACGTCGAGCCGGTGACCAGGCCGGTGAGGAAGGACGCCTTGTCGGGGGACACCCGCCTCCTGTCCTTCAGCGACGCGATCTCGGCGTGCACCCAGCCCACGCCCTTGGCGACGCGGTCCTCGTCGAGGTCGGTCATGACGACCGGGACCCCGAGGCGGCGGGCGAAGAGCAGGGCGAGCTGGCTGGCCATGAGCCCGGCTCCGACGATGCCGACCTTGGTCACCGGGCGCGCGAGCGACTTGTCGGGCGCGCCGGCCGGGCGCTTGGCACGCTTCTGCACGAGGTCGAACGCGTAGAGCCCGGCCCGCAGCTCGTCACCCATGATGAGGTCACCGAGTGCGGCGTCCTCGGCGGCGAAGGCCTGCTCGCGGGTCGCGGTCCGCGCGGCGCGCACGAGCTCGACGGCCCGCATCGCACCTGGCGCGAGTCCCGCGGTCTTGGCGAGGACCACCTTGCGAGCGCCGTCGCACGCGGCATCCCACGCAGTTTCGTCACGGTCGACGTCGCGACGCTGCACCGAAACAGCACCACTGAGGACCCCGGCGGCCCATCGCAGCGAGTCCTCGATGAAGTCGGCCGGTTCGAGCAGCACGTCGGCGATGCCGAGGGCAGCGACCTCCTTGGCCTTCAGCATCCGGTTCTGCGACAGCGGGTTCGCGACGATGACGGTGAGCGCGTCGGCCGGCCCGATGAGGTTGGGCAGCAGGTAGCAGCCACCCCAGCCCGGAACGAGCCCGAGGAAGGTCTCGGGGAGGGCGAACGCGGGCACCCCGGCGGACACCGTGCGATAGTCACAGGCCAGGGCGATCTCGACGCCCCCACCCATCGCCGCGCCGTTGACGAACGCGAAGGTCGGCACGGGCAGGTCCATGATCGAGGCGAAGGCCGCGTGCCCGGCCCGGGCGATGCTCACGGCCTGCTCGCGGTCGGTCACGTACGGGACACCCGACAGGTCGGCGCCCACGGCGAAGATGAACGGCTTGCCGGTGATGCCGACTGCCTGGATCTCGCCGGCCTGGGCCCGGGCCAACAGGCCGTCGACGGTGGCCTGGAGCTCGGCGATCGAGGCCGGGCCGAAGGTGTTCGGCCGGGTGTGGTCAAGGCCGTTGTCGAGGGTGACCAGGGCGAGGATGCCGGCGCCGCCGGGGAGCGTGACGTCCTGGACCGGGGTGTGGGTCACGACCTCGGTGGGCAGTGAGGGAGCGGAAGCCGCGGGGGCGATGGTCTCAACGGGCGTGCTCACGTCAGTTCTCCTTGCCGTAGTCGGCGTGGTGCGGGTTCTCCCAGATGACACAGCCACCCATGCCGATCCCGATGCACATGGCCACCAGGCCGTAGCGCACCTGCGGGTTCTCCTCGAAGTGGTGGGCGAGCTGGGTCATCAGGCGAACACCCGACGACGCCAGCGGGTGGCCGATGGCGATGGCTCCACCCCAGGGGTTGACGCGCTCGTCGTCGTCGGCGATGCCGTAGTGGTCCAGGAAGGCGATGACCTGCACGGCGAACGCCTCGTTGAGCTCGAACAGCCCGATGTCCTCGATGCTCAGGCCGGCCTGGCGCAGCGCCTTCTCGGCAGCGGGGATCGGGCCGATGCCCATCACCTCGGGCTCGACCCCGACGAAGGCGTAGGAGACCAGCCGCATGCGCACCGGCAGCCCGAGCTCGGCGGCGGCGGCCTCCGAGGCGAGGATGCACGCGGTCGCACCGTCGTTGAGACCGGCCGCGTTTCCGGCGGTGACGTTGCCGTGGGGGCGGAAGGGGGTCTTCAGGCCCGCGAGCTCCTCCATGGTGGTGCCGGGGCGGGGCGGCTCGTCGACGGTGGCAAGGCCCCAACCCTTCTCGACGTGGCGGGTGGCCACCGGCACGAGGTCGGGCTGCA
>NZ_DAORSO010000240.1:0-2448 GCF_035443565.1 Ornithinibacter sp.
CTGCTCGCCGAGCGTTTCGGTGGGCAGCTGCTCGACACGATGGCGATCGAGAACTACCCCTCGGTGGAGCACACCGAAGGGCCGCGGATGGCCGCTGACCTCGAGCGCCAGGTCCGTGGCCTCGGCGTCGAGGTCATGACCGGTCAGGTCGCGGTTCGGCTCGTCCCGGCATCGCAGGAGTCAGAGTTGCACGAGGTGCACCTGGCCTCGGGTGCGGTGCTGCGGGCCCGGGCGGTCGTGGCGGCGAGCGGGGCTCGGTGGCGCACCCTCGACATCCCCGGTGAGGACGAGTACCGCAACCGCGGTGTCACGTTCTGCCCGCACTGCGACGGGCCCCTGTTCGCCGGGAAGAAGGTCGCGGTCATCGGGGGTGGCAACTCCGGGGTGGAGGCGGCCATCGATCTCGCTGGTGTGGTCGCCCACGTCACCCTCGTGGAGTTCGCCGACGAGCTGAAGGCCGACGAGGTGCTCCAGCGCAAGGTGCACTCCCTGGCCAAGGTCGACGTCCTGGTCGGTACCGCCACGACCGAGGTCGTCGGCGACGGGTCGAAGGTCATCGGTCTGCGGCACGCCCCGCGTGCTGGCGGCGCGTCGAGCGTGCTCGACGTCGACGGGGTCTTCGTGCAGATCGGCCTGCTGCCGACGACCGAGTGGCTCGACGGGGTCGTCGAGCTGACACCCCACGGCGAGGTGGTCGTCGACGCGCGGGGGGCAACCGGCATCCCCGGGGTGTTCGCCGCAGGTGACTGCACGACCGCGCCGTGGAAGCAGATCGTCGCTGCCGCCGGCTCGGGTGCGGGCGCCGCGTTGTCGGCGTTCGACCACCTCATCCGCACCACGTCGCCAGCATCGAGCCCGTCGGCCTGACGCGGCTCACCGATCAGCGGCGGCCGCCGCCCAGCATCCCGCCGAGGATGTCGCCGATGATGCTCCCGGCGTCCAGGCCACCGGGGGCAGCAGCGCCGCCACCCGATGGGGCCGTCGCGGCACCGCCCGTCGCGCCGCCGAGGACGTCACGCAGCATGTCGTCGAGGGAGCCCGGGCCGCCGGCCGCGCCACCCGTGGAGCCCGGCAGGCTGGGGGCGGTGTCGGTCCGCTGCGGAGCGGCACCGCCTCCGCCCAGGCCCCCACCGCCGCCGCCAGCACCGCCCAGCACCTGCTTGGCCAGCCAGGACAAAACCATCGGCGCGAGGATGGGCAGCAGTTTCTTGACGAGCGCCCCGCCCATGCCCGAGCCACCCATCGCGGGCACCTCGCCGAGCCGGTTGACGACGTCCTCCTCGCGGTCGCCGAAGATGTGGTTGGTGATGGCCTGACCGTCGCTCTCGTTGATCGCGGAGAGGTCGGCACCGCCGCTCAGCAGGTCGTCCTGGTGCTGGCCGAGGGCCTCGAGGATAGAGTCGGCGCCGGAGGGGTCGCTGGCGTTGGCCTGCAGACCACCCAGCAGTGCCGGCAGCACGGCGGCCGCTGCGGCGCGAACGTCGTCGGGGGAGGCGCCGACCTGTTGGGAGATGGCGTCGGCCGGAAGGGCGCCGAGGATGTCGTCGAGTGCGGACACGGAGATCCTTTCTGCGGCGGCGGAACGGCTCCGCACGTCTGTCGTCAACCTAGCCGCCGCGTGGCGGCTGCGTGGGCGGACCTCGGGTAGACCTTGGGACACGTCCGGGCGGATGGGTGCATGATCTGTGCATGACCCGTGCAGCGCAGGACCGAACCCTCGTCCTCCTTCGCCACTCGAAGGCCGAGCAGCAGAACTGGGACAACGACCACGAACGCGAGCTCACCGCGCGCGGTCGTCGAGATGCCGCGGCCGCGGGCCGGTGGTTGATCGAGCAGGGCATCGGGATCGACGAGGTGCTGTGCTCGACCTCCGAGCGCACCCAGCAGACCACCGAGGGCGTGTGGTCCAGTGGCTGCCCGGAGGGCGAGGTGCACCTGGACCGGCGCATCTACCTCGCGTCGCCGCAGCGCCTGCTCGAGGTGATCCGCGAGGCCGACGAGGACGCCGACGTGCTGATGGTCGTCGGGCACGCGCCCGGCATCCCGTCCTTGGCCGAACTGCTGTGCGACGGTGAGGGCAGCGTGGAGGGCCACCGCAAGATGGCCGAGGGATATCCGACGTCAGCGGTCGCGGTGCTCCACTACTCGGGCCGGTGGGCCGACCTCCAGTTCGGCGAGGCCACGCTCGAGCGTTTCCACGTCTGCCGCGACGAGGCCTGACTCCGGACCCGCCGGATAGATCAGGAAGGAATGGTGTGCTGATGCAGCGAACCCGATGGAACGAGATGTCCCCCGCCTCGCGGGCCGTGGTGGTCACGGTGGCCGTCGTCGACGCGGGGCTTCGGGCGTGGGCGCTCGCCGACCTGAAGAACCGACCCGAGCATCAGGTCAACGGGCCCAAGGCCGCCTGGGGGCTGGCGCTGTCGGTGGTCAGCTCGGCCGGGATCC
>NZ_DAORSO010000241.1:0-2438 GCF_035443565.1 Ornithinibacter sp.
GCCGAGCGGGGCATGGTGCCGGTGGTGAAGTCGTAGCCGCAGGCCTCGCAGAACAGGGCCGAGGCGGCCTTGTCCGCACCGCAGCTGGGGCACGTCTCGGGCTCGGCCTCGGGGGTGGATGCCGTGGCGCCCCCTTCCGGGGTCGCGGCACCGCCCGCTGCCGCTCCGTTCTGCGAGATCGGGGCCCCGCAGGTGTCGCAGTAGTCCGAGGACTGGGAGTCGTGGCCGTTGGGGCAGACGGCGGGGGTGCTCACTTCTTCACCCGCGTCGTCTTCGTGGACGCCGTGTCCAGGGCCATCTCGTCGAGCTTGTCGACGCTGCGCCTGAGCCGGACCGTCCCGGTGTCGGCGTCCTCGATCTCGACGATCTTGCGCAACCTGGTGGTGGCCTCCTCGTTACCGGTCTCGGCCGCGAGCTGGACCGCCCGGCCGAGCTTGGCGGTCGCGGTGTCGCTGTCCCCCGCGGCCTTGGCCGCCAGTCCGTCCTGGATCACCTCGGCCAGCTCGGCCTGCCCGGTGTAGTGCGCGACGGCGGGGTCGATGCGGGTGGTGAGCGTGTCGTCGTTGGACCACAGGGCCTTCACGAGGCCCTGGGCGAGCACCTCGTCACCGACGGCGAGCTGTACGCGGGCGGCCAGCTGCTCCTGCCCGACGACCTTCGCCGGCAGGCGGACCGCCACGTGGTAGTCGCGCGACTCATCTCCCCACGCGCCGGTCGGGTAGGCGCCGGTGAGGGGGTTGACGTCCTGACGGCGGGCGGTGAGGTCCTCGACGGTCGGGGCGACCTGACGCACGAACAGCACCTGCGCACCCTGGGGCGCCCACACCCGAAGGGCCGCCTCGGCGACGCCGCGCCCCATCGCGGCGCGCATGATGCCCTCGAAGTCGGCGGCCATGTCCTCCGGGCGGGCGATGAGGTCGACCGTTCCCATCAGGGCGGTGGCGATGCGGCGCACCTCGGCGACCTCCCACGCGGCGCCCACCCCGCGGCAGTCGGCCTGGAACTGTCCGCGGGCGCCCTCGATCGCCGCCGAGAGCTGCTCGGGGGTCTCGTGCTGGTTGATGCCGTCGGTGAGCAGGATCGCGTGTCGCTGCACCGCCGACGGGACGCTGGCAAGCACCCGGGTGGCCAGGGTCAGCCAGGTGCCCATGGCGGTGCCGCCGTCTGCGGCGAACCCGGCGACGGCCGCCTTGGCCTGCGCCCGGGTCTGGGCGTCCATGCGCACCATGCCGAGCTCCCGGCCGTACGGGTAGGCCAGCCTGGCCTCGTGGCTCCCCGCGATCACCGCGAACCAGACACCGTCGTTGATCTGGTCCAGGGCGGCGGCCGCCGCGGTGCGCGCTGCCGCGATGTTCTCGCCGTCCATCGACCCCGAGGTGTCGACGATGACGAGCTCGGCGGCGTCACCGGCGCCGGCCTGACCGACCGCCCCCGCGCCGGTGCAGGTGATGGTGACGATGGCGTGCACGTCCGTGCCCCCGTCGGGCAGGAACTCGTTCTGGTAGACGTCAGCGGAGAACGTTGGCATCTGCGGAGACTTCCTCTCGGTGGGCCGCGGGCGGGGTACCCGTCGCGGTGGGGGTCGGGTCGATGCGGGCCAGCGCCACGGTGATGTTGTCGCGCCCACCCTGGGCGTTGGCCCACTGCACGAGCGCCGCTGCGAGCGGTAGTGGCTCGCCACCCACGCTCGCCATCGTCGCACTGACCAGCTGTGCCAGGTCGGCCGGAGCGGAGCAGTAGTTCCACAGGCCGTCGGAGCAGACGAGCACCCAGCCGGGGGCGTCGAGGGCGAGCGAGACGGTGCGTGGCGTGTGGTCGGGGGCGTCGCTGCCGAGCCACCTCGTGATGGCGTGGGCGTGCGGGCCGTTCTCGGCGACCTCCCGGTCGGCGCCGGCCGCGATCTGGTCGGCCGCGAAGGAGTCGTCCGTGGTCAGCAGGGTGGCCTCACCGGCGTCGGGGACCCAGTAGGCCCGGCTGTCGCCGACCCAGCCCACGACGAGCACCGGGCCGTCGACGACTCCTGCGACGAACGTGCAGGATGCCGGGTTGCCGGGCCCCGGGGCGGTGTTGGCGATGACTGCGGTGTTGGCGGCATCCGCGGCGAGGGACAGGGCGCGCGCCGTCGCGGCGACCCCACTGGCGGGGGTGCCGAGGCCGCGCGGCTGGGAGTGCTGGAGCACGTCGCGTGCTGCCCTGGCCGCGGCCAGGCTCGCGACGTCGGAGTCGGTCGAGCTGGAGACGCCGTCGCACACGACGAGCACGGCCCGCTCCCCCGGCGTCGACGACGCGGCCAGGGCCACGGCATCCTCGTTGCGATGGTGGCGGATCCCCCGGTCGCACACCGCGGCGACCCACGCCGCAGGCTGCTCGGTGAAGTGGTCGCGCGGCTTGACGGCAGCGGTGCCGCACTGGGTGCAGTAGCCGTCGTCGGCGACCGC
>NZ_DAORSO010000242.1:0-2401 GCF_035443565.1 Ornithinibacter sp.
GCCCGCGTCCGGTGGGGCGACACGACGCTGCACCCGCTGCTCGTGGCCGCGGCCGCCGACCTCGTGGACGGCGAGGTCGACCGTGCCGAGATCAGGGAACCCTCCGGCGGCTGACAGGGCGCTCGTTTAGCACGAGTGGCCCACCTGGAGCCGGGTCGGAGAGCCCCTCAGCAGACGGTGGTTGGCGGCGAGATCGGCGAGTACCCGAAGGACTGCTCTGTCACGGTGCAGTCGATCTTTCTCACCCAGCGCCAGTTCACGCGCTGACTCACGTTCGGGCTGCTGCCGGTGTCGTTCCTGACTTTGATCAATCGCTTAGTGCGTGATTCTTGAGGGCGTCGAGGATGGCTTGCTGGGCGGGCGGGACCTGAGGGGCGAAGGTCTGGGTGGCGGCGTTGATCGCGATGGTCGCTGAGCGCAGCGGCCGCAGTTGCCGGATGACGTTGCGGATCGCGAGCCCGCTACGGGACTGAACCTCACGGGACAGGGCCAGCGCGGTGAACACGACGGTCAGGTGCGCCTCGATCGCGTCCCGGGTGTGGTTGAACATGGGTCGGGCCCGCAGGTCGGTCTTGGACATCCGGAACGACTGCTCGACGTGCCACAGCTCGTGGTAGCTGGCGATGACTTCACCGGCGGGCATGACCTCGACGGGGATGTTCGTGACGTACCCCTTCAGCCCCTCGAGCCGCCTTGCTCTGGCCAGCGACGCCTCGTCCAGAGTGCGGGCCCCGTTGCTGGTCTTGACGAACCGGGGTGTGCGGGCGACCTTCTCTCCGGCGACGACGGCCTTGGCGCGGTTCTCCTGCAGGGTCAGCGTCTTGGCGTCTCTGGCGGCGCGTTTGGCGGAGTACGCCCACACCGCCCGCCACGACCCGGGATGCTCGCCGGGCTCCCACCCCGGTTCGGCCTTCACCAACGGGTCGTTCTCCCCTTTGCGGCCGGCGTGCTTGGGGGTGAGGGTGTCGATGATCTGCCCGTCGGTGAACGCGTCCCCGTGCCATCGGAAGTGCGACGCCAAGTCCTTGGGTGCCTTGGTCACCTTCGAGCCGACGATGAACCGCAGGTTCGCCTCGTC
The DNA here is from genome assembly GCF_035443565.1 of Ornithinibacter sp. Taxonomy (NCBI): domain Bacteria; kingdom Bacillati; phylum Actinomycetota; class Actinomycetes; order Micrococcales; family Intrasporangiaceae; genus Ornithinibacter; species Ornithinibacter sp. The sequence continues at coordinate 1,079 of NZ_DAORSO010000242.1, forward strand.
GAGCTCACGCAAGTTGGACGAGGACAGCATCCCCGCATCGGCGACCACGACCATGTCCTCGATGCTGTGCCGCTTCTGGAAGGCCTTGACGATCGGGATGATCGTGGCCGTCTCGGCCTTGTTGCCCTCAAAGCAGCCGATCTCCAGGGGGAACCCGCCCCGGTCCACCAGGAGCCCGACGACGACCTGCGGGTCGACCCGGCGCTCTTTGGAGTACCCGACCTTGCGCAGGTCGTCCTCCTTCTCCGCCTCGAAGTACAGCGTCGTGACGTCATAGAGGACCAGGGAGATGTCCCCGCGGGTGGATGCGTGCTCGAAGCAGGCCTTCGCGACCAGGGCGCGGTACCCACGCTTGTGGGCGCGAGCCAACGTGCGCCGCATCGTGGGGTAGCTCGCTGGTGCCCTGCCCAGGTCCGTCAGGACCCGGGCAACGTCCAGCAGCGACGTCGGCTCGACCACCCGGGCGATCACCAGGTCCCGGAACACGGCGTCCCCGAGCACGTCGAACCCCAGGGCGGCGTACACCTCGGCCAGCGCGTCGAACAGCAGTCGGCTGTGCGTGCCCACGACCTTGCCCGGGCCGGCCCGGCCACCCGCAGCCGCCGGCGAAGGGTCGAACAGGGCGGCGTCGGCAGGGGCGGCGACGATCGAGGCGACCGGCACCGACGGTTCCACCGCCAGGTTCAGCGTCCCTTGCGCAGGATCCTCGAGCAGTTCACGAGCCCTGGCCAGCAGCACCCCCAGCTCGGCCTCGGTGTGCGCCGACCCGACATGCTCGACAATCCGCTGACGCCCGTTGGCGTACTCCGCGATCTGCACGGCGGTGGCCCCCGAGCCGGTCCGCACCCGCCTGATGAACGCCACACACGGACCCTAAACCAGGCCCCTTAGTGCGTGAAAACGGTCCTCATCACGCACATCGCCGCAGGTCACAGCCCCGCGCAGCCTCGACGCCGGCCGGCCTGATCAAAGTCAGGCGCTGACTCACGTTCGGGCTGCTGCCGGTGTCGTTCGACGTGACGTAGACCGTCAATGAGGCGGTGCCGGCAGGCACGCACACGGCGTTCGTCGCATAGTTCGGAGGCCCGACGCAGCCAGCTGTGCAACCGGTGCTCAACGCGATGCACTCACTGTCGACATCCCCAACGCCCGCGGTCACGCCGAACACGCCCACGTCCGTGCCACCCGTACCGTCAGCCGCGCCACCAAGCACATAGGTCGTGAACTGGATCTGGAAGTCCTGGCCAGACGGGTTGCTCAGCACGACTGCGGAAGATGTCAAGCAGTCTGAGACACGTGTCGTTACGCGGTCTGTATGAGGGC
>NZ_DAORSO010000243.1:0-2381 GCF_035443565.1 Ornithinibacter sp.
TGAGGGTGCCGCGCCACGTGCGCAGGTAGACCCGGTGGTGGTACGCGATCGCCGAGGACACCCGTTCACCGCGCGACAGCGGTGGACGAACCCCCGGGGTGAGGCGACCGGACCCGCCGGGGTGTGCCACGGCATCCTCGGCGAGGGTCGGGCTGCTCATCAGTCGACCAGCGTTCGGCCGGTGAGGTGGAGGAAGACGTCCTCCAAGGTGGAGCGGCGCACGAGCGAGGACACCGGCCGGATGCCGCGCGCGTGCACCGTCGCCAGCGCCGCGTCCCCGTCGGCGGTGTAGACGAGCACCCTGTCGGGCAGCACCTCGACGCGCTCCCCCACGTCGGCGAGGGCATCGAGGTGGCCCGCCTGCTCGTCGGGGTCGAAGCGCAGCTCGAGCACCTCGCGCGTGCTGTGCTCCTCGATGAGGCCGCGCGGGCTGCCCTGCGCGACGATGCGCCCCTTGTCCATGACCACGAGGCGGTCGCACAGCTGCTCGGCCTCGTCCATGTAGTGCGTCGTGATGATGAGGGTCACGCCCTGACGCTTGAGCCGGAAGAGCCGGTCCCACAGCACGTGCCGCGCCTGCGGGTCCAGCCCGGTCGTCGGCTCGTCGAGGAGCAGCACCTCGGGGTTGTTGATCAGGCTGCGGGCGATCGTCAGGCGCCGCTTCATCCCCCCGGACAGCGGCTCGACCCGGTCGTGGCGGCGCTCGGTGAGCTGCGCGAACTCCAGCAGGGCGGTGGTGCGCTCGCGCACCTCGGAGCGGGAGAGCCCGAAGAACCGGCCGTACACGTGCAGGTTGTCCTCGACACTCAGGTCCTCGTCGAGGATGTCCTTCTGCGGGCACACCCCCAGGCGTGCCCGGATCGCCGGCCCGTCGGATGCCGGGTCGAGACCGAGGATTCTCAGCTCACCACCACTGGCCGGCGAGACGCAGCCGATCATCCGCATCGTGCTCGACTTGCCGGCACCGTTGGGCCCGAGGAAACCGAACGCCTCGCCGCGGCGCACCTCGACGTCGATGCCGTCGACCGCGGTGAAGTCGCCGAAGGTCTTGGTCAGCCCACGGGCGCGCAGCAGGACGTCGTCATCGCTCACCGCAGCGACGGTAGTGCAGCGGTGTGGCCGCATCGACCGTATTTCCCGCGGGCGTCAGCGTTTCGGCGGCTTGTCGAGGCCGTGCCGCCGCTCCTCGGGAACGTCCATCGCGTCGCACAGGGCGAGCCAGACCTCGCGAGGTGACTCACCGGCATCCAACGCCTCGAGCGCCGTCCGGCCGCCGAGCACGGCGAGGTGCGTCGAGCCGGCGAGGGAGTGCGCGTAGGCAGCACCGAACTCGTCCTCGGCGAGGGCCCAGAACCGGGAGATGCGCATCCGGCGATCGTAGGCTGTGCCCGAGGTCAGCGGCATACTGACCCGCATGCGCCTGATCACCGCCGCTTCGGTGCCCCCGTCCCTCGCCCGCGTCACCGAGCCCACGGCTCCCCCACTTCGGGTCGGGCTGGTCCAGCACGCCTGGGACCCCGACGCCGACGCGTTGCGCGCGACCCTGACCGACGGCATCCGCACCGCCGCCGACGCCGGGGCCCAGATCGTCTTCCTGCCCGAGCTCACCCTGTCGCGCTACCCCGCCGACACGCTGCCGACCGGCCGCCCCGACACCACCGCCGAGTCACTCACCGACGGGCCGACCATCACCTTCGCGCGCGAGGCGGCCGCGGCCACCGGGGTGCTCGTGCACGCCTCGCTGTTCGAGCGGGCGCCCGCCCCCGACGGCACCGACGACGGCCTCGGCTTCAACACCGCGATCCTCGTGGCCCCGGACGGCGAGCTGCTCGCCCACACCCGCAAGACCCACATCCCCGTGACGGCCGGGTACTACGAGGACAAGTACTTCCGGCAGGGCCCGGCCGAGGGCGCCTACCCCGTGCACGAGATCACGGCCACGGAGCCGCCGCTGCGCCTGGGCATGCCGACGTGCTGGGACGAGTGGTTCCCCGAGGTGGCCCGCGCCTACGGCCTCGGCGACGCGCAGGTGCTGGTCTACCCGACCGCGATCGGCTCGGAGCCCGACCACCCCGACTTCGACACCCAGCCGCTGTGGCAGCACACCATCGTCGGCCACGCCATCGCCAACGGCCTGTTCGTCGTCGTGCCCAACCGCTACGGCACCGAGGGCCTCATCACCTTCTACGGCAGTTCCTTCATCGCCGATCCCTACGGGCGGGTGCTCGTGCAGGCACCGCGCGACGAGGCAGCCGTGCTCGTCGCCGACCTCGACCTCGCACAGGGCCGCGACTGGATCGACCTGTTCCCGTTCCTCGCCACCCGCCGCCCCGACTCCTACGCGGCCCTGACCGAGCCCACCCGCCCCCAGCACCGCCGGG
>NZ_DAORSO010000244.1:0-2380 GCF_035443565.1 Ornithinibacter sp.
AGCCTGGTGTCGCGGCTGTGGAGCGCCCGTTCCAGCTCGGCCACGAGGTCGGGGTGGGTCGGGTCGGGCAGGTACGCGAGCAGGTGGATGCTCTGGTGACGCCGGCTGCACGAGACCTCGATGCCGGGAACCAGCCGGATGCCGTGGCGCCGCGCCGCAGCCGTCGCCTCGTCCCAGCCCAGTGTCGTGTCGTGGTCGGTCAGCGCGAGCGTCGTCAGACCGGCCTCCACCGCGCAGGCCACGACCTGCGCCGGCGGCTCGGTGCCGTCGCTCGCGGTGGAATGGGCGTGCAGGTCGATCACCCGAAGATCGTAGTGGCGAGCGAAGACCGCCCGGGCCGGGGCAACCTTTCCCGGGGTGCTGGCGTAGAGATGGTGACACCGAGCACCAGGAGGATTCATGAGCACACGGGTGAGGGCCGAGCGCGACGCCGCGTTCACGGCCTTCGTCGAGCAGGCGTCGCCGTCGCTGCTGCGCACGGCGTGGCTGCTGACCGCCGACCACCACGCGGCTCACGAGCTCGTGCAGGCCGCGCTCGTCAAGACCTACGTCGCGTGGCCTCGGGTGCGCCCGCAGGGGGCGCTCGCGTACTCGCGCAAGATCCTCGTCAACGAGCGGACGGACTCGTGGCGCCGGCGCCGCGGTGAGGTCAGCGTCGGTGAGGTGCCCGAGGCGACGGTGCCCGTGTCCACGACGAGCGAGGACCGCGACCTCGTCGTCCGGCTCCTGGCCGGCCTGCCCGACCAGCAGCGGCGCGTCGTCGTGCTGCGCTACTACACCGACCTCAGCGAGCAGGCCGTCGCCGACTTGCTCGACATCTCGCTCGGCTCCGTCAAGTCCGCCGCCTCGCGCGGGCTCGCCGCCCTGCGCACCCAGCTCACCACCACCGACGGGAGCCCCCGATGAGCCACGACGTGTTCGAGGACGAGCTGCGCACGCTGCTGCACGGCGCCACGCAGGCCGAGAACTCCGCGTTCCATGACATCGACACCGCCGAGGTCCTCGGCAGCGGCCGCCGCGTCGAGCGCCGTCGTCGGATGGCCGCGGCCGGCGCCACACTGGCCGCCGTCACGGTCGTCGGGATCGGGTCATGGGCCGCCCTCGACGGGCCCTCGGATCGCGCGCTGCAGGTCCCGGCCACTCGTACCAGCGCTCCGGCGACGGGACCGGTCACCGCGTTGCTCGAGCCGTTCGCCGACCTCTCGAGCAGCACCGACGGCCGGCCGCTCTCGATCCCCGGACCACGGAGGGTGGGGGTCCGTGTCGCGCCCGACGCCACGCCCGACCTCGAGTACCTCGCGGTCGGTGCCGACGGCAGCACGTCGATGATGGGCGGGTCGAGTCTCGACGGCATCCCGGCCCTCGCCTCGACCTGGGGCACCGCCGGGGAGGACTCCCACGTCCTCGTCGGGGTGCTGCCCGAGCAGGCGAAGGAGTTCCAGCTCATCACCCCGATGTCCGACGAGGGCGGCCACGCCTCGACCTCGGTCCGAGCGCCCCTGACCGGGACCGGCCGCCAGGCCTTCGCCGTGCGGTTCGAGGTGGCCGGCGACGCCGACACGGTCCGGCACCTCCTCTGGTGGGACGGCAGGGGGGCCGTCCACGACGAGACGGGCGCCATCGTCCCCGCCGTGACGCTTGACGACGCGCAGGGCACGACCGTCTTCGTGTCCGAGGACCTCGACCGGATGGGTACCTTCTCGACCGACGGTAGTCAGTCGATGATGGAGCTGGACGGCTCGCTCAACAGCAGCGGACGCCCGTTCCTGGCCACCGGCCGCGGTGAGGGCTCGCGCATCGACACGCTGTTCGCCGCCGTGGTGCCCGCTGGGACGACACCCGGCACCGTCACCCCCGCGACGGGCACCGAGGTGACGGACCCGCTGACCGTCTCCCCGCTCGCCGGCACCGACCTCGCGATCCTCTGGACCCGCTACTCCGCACCGGAGGCGGCGAAGGGGTCGGCCTACCGCAGTATCACCTGGGACGAAGCCGGCCGCACGGTCACCGAGCGGCCCTGACCCTCAGGTCTGCGGGGTCGCGGCCGGACCGGGCCAGTTCCGGTCCGGCTGCGGCGTCGGGCGCCCGGGCTGCTCGCCGCCGCGGGCGTCGAGGTAGGACTGCCTCGGGACCATCACCTTGCGACGGAAGATGCAGACGACCTTCCCGTCCTGGTTGTAGCCGATCGTCTCGACGTGGACGACGCCCCGGTCGTCCTTGCTCGTGCTCTCCCACTTGTCGAGCACCGTCGTCTCGCCGTAGAGGGTGTCGCCGTGGAAGGTCGGCGCGACGTGCCGCAGGCTCTCGATCTCGAGGTTGGCGATGGCCTTGCCGCTGATGTCGGGCACCGACATGCCGAGCAGGATCGAGTACACGTAGT
>NZ_DAORSO010000245.1:0-2372 GCF_035443565.1 Ornithinibacter sp.
GAGCGGACGGCATCCGGTTTCTCGTGGTGGGCAGGCGCGGTTGTGACGCACCGGCCGGGTCGAGAGCCGTTGCGCTGACAGCGGAAAGGGCAGACTCGCCCGGCGCGTGCGGGCTTCAATGGGTGCAGTGATCGGCGCCGACGGGTAGCGTCGGGCCAGTCGTCACCAGCGTCAGGGAAGGGTCATTCGTGGCACGTGTCGGAGAGTCGGGTGACTTGCTGAAGTGTTCCTTCTGCGGCAAGTCCCAGAAGCAGGTCAAGAAGCTCATCGCAGGGCCCGGCGTCTACATCTGTGACGAGTGCATCGACCTGTGCAACGAGATCATCGAGGAGGAGCTCGCCGAGTCCAGCGAGCTCGGGCTCGACGACCTGCCCAAGCCGCGCGAGATCTTCGACTTCCTCGAGCAGTACGTCATCGGTCAGGACGTCGCCAAGAAGGCGCTGGCGGTGGCGGTCTACAACCACTACAAGCGCATCCAGGCGGGGGAGTCGGCCCTGGGCAAGAAGGACCCCGACCACGTCGACATCTCGAAGTCGAACATCCTGCTGATCGGCCCGACCGGTTGCGGCAAGACCTACCTCGCGCAGACCCTCGCCAAGATGCTCAACGTCCCGTTCGCCATCGCGGACGCCACGGCGCTGACCGAGGCGGGCTACGTCGGTGAGGACGTCGAGAACATCCTCCTCAAGCTCATCCAGGCCGCTGACTACGACGTCAAGAAGGCCGAGACGGGCATCATCTACATCGACGAGGTCGACAAGATCGCCCGCAAGTCCGAGAACCCGAGCATCACGCGGGACGTCTCGGGTGAAGGGGTCCAGCAGGCCCTGCTGAAGATCCTCGAGGGCACGACGGCCTCGGTGCCCCCGCAGGGTGGGCGCAAGCACCCCCACCAGGAGTTCATCCAGATCGACACGACCAACGTGTTGTTCATCGTCGGCGGGGCGTTCGCCGGCCTCGAGAAGCTCATCGAGTCCCGCAACGGCAAGAAGGGCCTGGGCTTCGGCTCCGAGCTGCACACCCCGAAGGACCTCGCCGAGAGCATCCACGAGGTCATGCCCGAGGACCTCATGAAGTTCGGCCTGATCCCCGAGTTCATCGGGCGCGTGCCGGTCATCACGACGGTGGCGCCGCTCGACAACGACGCCCTCGTGCGCATCCTCACCGAGCCGCGCAACGCCCTCATCAAGCAGTACCAGAAGATGTTCGAGATCGACGGCGTCGTGCTGGAGTTCACCGAGGACGCCGTCGAGGCGGTCGCCGACCAGGCGTTGGCGCGTGGCACCGGAGCCCGGGGCCTGCGCGCGATCATGGAGGAGGTCCTGCTCCCCACGATGTTCGACGTGCCGAGCGACGACGAGATCGCCAAGGTCGTCGTCACCAGTGAGGTCGTCCGCAAGAACGTCCTGCCGACCATCGTGCGTCACAGTGACGATCCCACCCGCAAGCGCGCCCCCCGCAAGCGCTCCGCCTGACGTGACGGCTCCGGCTCGCCGGCGTCGGCCCACGCTCGAACAGGTGGCTCGCTACGCGGGGGTGTCCCGGGCGACGGTCTCGCGAGTCGTCAACGGGTCGACCACGGTGGACCCCGCGCTGCGCGAGGTCGTCCATCAGGCCGTCGACGACCTGAACTACGTGCCCAACGCTGCGGCGCGAGCCCTGATGACGCGGCGCACCGACAGCGTCACCCTCGTCGCAGCCGAAGGTGACGACCGCGTCTTCGGGGACCCGTTCTTCGCGCAGATCGTGCGAGGAGCGAGCCAGGAGCTCACCCGGGCCGGGGTGCAGCTGTCCCTGTCGATGACCCAGTCCGATCGTCAGATCACATCGCTGTCGCGCTACCTCGCGGGTGGTCACACCGACGGCGTCCTCCTCATCTCCGAGCACGGGGGCCACCGCCTGGCCGAGAAGCTCGTCGAGGCCGGCATCCCCGTCGTCATCGGTGGGCGACCCCTCGACCCCGCGGTCGAGGTCCCGTACGTCGACAACGACAACGTGACCGGCGGACGCCTGGCCGCCGAGCACCTGCGGGCCCGCGGATGCCGCCGGGTCGCCACGATCGCCGGCCCCGCCGACATGTCGGCCGGGCGTGACCGGCTCGAGGGCTTTCGCCAGGGGCTCGGCCCCGACTTCCGCGAAGACCTCGTCGAGCACGGCCTGTTCACCATGGCCTCGGGGGAGGCCGCGGCGACCCGGCTCTTCGAGCGGTCACCGGACATCGACGGCATCTTCGTCGCGTCCGACCTCATGGCGCTCGGTGCCATCAGCGTGATCCGCAAGCTCGGCAAGCGCGTCCCCGATGACGTGGCGATCGTCGGGTTCGACGACATCGAGCTGGCGAGCATGGCCGAACCCAGCCTGACGACCATCCG
>NZ_DAORSO010000246.1:0-2349 GCF_035443565.1 Ornithinibacter sp.
ACGACCTTGAAGTCGTCGAACGCCGTCTGGCCCCAGCGCAGGAACTGGTAGCGCTCGAAGTTGCGCCCGTACTCGAACTCGACGTTGCGCTCGAACGCGTCGGACCGGCCGAAGACGTCGATCTGCACGGAGTGGTCGATGACGAGCTCGGCCGGGGCGAGCGGGTTGATCTTGCTCGGGTCGCCGCCGAGGTCGGCAACGGCCTCGCGCATGGTCGCGAGGTCGACGACGCAGGGCACACCCGTGAAGTCCTGCATGATCACGCGGGCCGGCGTGAACTGGATCTCGGTGTCGGGCTCGGCGTTCTCGTCCCAGCCGCCGAGGGCACGGATGTGCTCGGCCGTGATGTTGGCACCGTCCTCGGTGCGCAGGAGGTTCTCGAGCAGCACCTTGAGGCTGTACGGGAGCGTGTCGCTCCCCTCGACCGCTGCGAGGCGGTAGATCTCGTAGGACTGCTCACCCACCTCGAGTGTGCCGTGGGCGTCGAAGCTGTTCGTGCTGGCCACCGGGGCTCCCTTCAGGTCGTGCGTCGTCGCGCGATTCCCGTGATTTATCTTGATGTCAAGATATCTAACCACACCGGGTCGGTCGCGTCGAGCCTATGCCGCGGTGTGCCACCCGGCGAGACCCAGAGCCACCGGACTTCTCAAGCCAGCCGTTCCATCCGGTAGTGCAGACGGACGACGAGCGCGGGGCCCAGCCACAGGTGGTGGTCGGCGCGCACGGCGTGAGCGTCGCGGTAGTGCCGAACAGGGCGGTGATGAGGGCACAGCCTGGCAGGAACGGCGCCGACCACTGCGACCACGCATCCATCCGCCACTTCGCCGTGTGCTCGTAGAGGTCGCGCACCCCGGCATCCACCCCGGACGCGTCGAAGTGCGGCCCGCCGAGGGCCGCGAGATCGGGCAGGAGCCCGGCGGCCGGGCATCAGAGCTCTCCACGAGCACGGGCCTCGAGGTAGCGCTCCAGAACCGACCCCGCGATCCGGCCACGGTCGGAGACGGCGATGTCGTGGGCAACTGCCCAGCGCCGCACCTGCGCCGGTGTCGGCGGCGGCGGGGCAAGGGGCGGCGCCGCCTCCAGCCCGCGAACCGCCAAGTCCCCGACCACCTCCTCGGCGAGGCCGACGCGCGCCGCAGCGAGAAAGCGGTAGGTCCATTCCTGGGCGAGTTTGCGGGTCTCGCAGAAGACGATCGGCACGCTCGGGAACCGGATGTGGCACTCGGCGATCCCGTCGGCCACGACGCTCGGGCGCACGTGTTCGAGGGCGAAGACCCGTGAGTACCGGTCCTCGACGACCACCGCCGCGCGAGGGATCGCCGACAGTTCGGTGAGCTGGAACTTCAACGTGCCCGTCGTCAGCGACGACACCAGGTCAGTCAAGGACTTGCGCTCCACACTGGCCTGCAAGACCCCGTCGACGACGAGCCCGTAGTCCCCTGCCCTCAACGGTTCGCGCCGGGTCGTCACCTGACGGTCGGCGAACGTGAACGGGTACCGCTCCCGGATGTCGACGGAGATCTCCACGTCGGCCAGGCCACTGGCTCGAGCTCCGGGCACGGCCACGGCCGGGCGGGCCTGCTTGGCCGTGCGGGAGGTCTGCCAGAAGATCATCTGCCGGCCGCGGGCGGTGGTGATGACCAGTTGCGACCGGTTCTCGCGGCCGCGATCGAGCACGAGGTCGATGGCCGCCCCGCGTCGCACGCACGAGCGCACCGGGACCCTCTCGATGATCTCCGCATCCGCGGGCCACTCATCGAGCCGGTGGCAGTAGACCTTGCCGGTGCGTGGCCAGGTGTCCTTCGCCTTGAGCATGACCCCGTCACCGAGGGGGATCCGCAGCAGGTACGGCAGGGTCGACCCGGGCTCGGTGTTGCGCGCAACCACGAAGTCCTCGGGCACGACTACGCGGGGCCGCTCTTCGTCAGCAGGGCGACGCACTCGACGTGGTGCGTCATCGGGAAGGCGTCGAACGCGCGCAGCGTGTCGAGGCGGTAGCCGAGGTCGGCGAAGTAGGCCGTGTCGCGCGCCAGCGCGGCCGGGTCGCACGCGACGTATACCACCGCACGCGGGGCCATCGCGGCGATCTCGGCACACACGCCCTTGCCCGCGCCCGTTCGCGGCGGGTCGAGAACGACGACGTCGGCGGATGCCGGGACGAGGGTCGAGCGCGACGGCTTGCGTGGGCGTGACCCCCGCTGCGAAGAACTGCCGCGCCGCGACGGACGAGGCACCCCGAACGCGTCGTCGACCCGGGCGGCGAGCACCGCGACCTGCGGGAGGTCGGCGAGGTTGTCGCGAGCATGCGCGCAGGCCGCCGCATCGGACTCGATGGCGATGACCTGCCCG
>NZ_DAORSO010000247.1:0-2344 GCF_035443565.1 Ornithinibacter sp.
GAGCCTAGCCCCGCCCCGGGAGCATCCGACCCGCCAGCCCCGAGACGACCGACCGGGCCCCGGCCATGACGGCACCGACTCCCCCGGTCGTCGTGCCCGAGCCCCCGGCCCACGCCGGGTCGCCGGGCATCGGGCCGAGGGGGTCGCGCTCCTCCGGCGGCAGGGTCAGGTCCGGTTCGCGCAGCGCCCGGGCGAACGACTCGTCGACCCCGACGAGCTCGTAGCCGTCGGGCAGCAGGTCGTAGGTCCAGTCGACGTCGTGGCAGACCATGTCGTGGTGCAGGCTCTCCACGAGCGCGGGCACCGTCGATCCGGGGACGTCGGTGATGGCCCCGGCGAGCACGGCGACGACGTCGGTCGGCAGTCCCGGCACCGTGACCTGGGGGCGGGTGAGCCCGGCGATGCGGGCGTAGCGATCGAGAAGCTGCGTGTACGGCATCCGTTCCGGGCCACCGACGTCGTACGAGCGCGATTCGCTCTCCACCGACAGCGCACCCGTGAGCGCCTCGACGACGTCGACGACGGCGATCGGTTGGACGCGGCTGTCCATCCACGCCGGCACCGTGTGCACCGGCATCCGCTCGCTGATCTGGCGGACCACCTCGAAGCTCGTCGACCCGGACCCCGTGACGATCGCGGCGCGCAGGGTGAGCACGCGGATGCCGGCCGTCGCACCGGTGAGGATGCGCTCGACCTCCAGGCGCGAGGTGATGTGTTCGGACAGCTCGTTCTCGGGAACGTCCGGAACCAGCCCGCTGAGGTAGACGAGCAGCTCGACCCCCGCTGCGGCGACGGCCCAGGCCATGTTCTCCGCGGAGATCCGGTCGGTCGTCGTGAAGTCCTCACCCTTGAGGGCGTGGATCAGGTAGTAGACGGCGTCCATGCCCTCGACGGCCGCCTCGACGGTGGCGGAGTCCAGGACGTCCATCCGCACGAGCTCGACGTCGTCGGCCCACCACGCCGTGCGGGCCCGCTCGAGGTTGGTCACGGCCGCTCTCACGTGGTGGCCGTCGCGCAGGAGGCGCGGGATGAGGCGACTGCCGATGTAGCCGGTGGCTCCGGTGACCAGCACCCGCCGGGGCCGGGGGGTCGAGGCCGCGGGGTTCGGGGCCGTGTGGTTCGAGGCCGTGTGGTTCGAGGCCGCGGAGTCGGGTGTGATCACTGGCACAACCTAGGCCGATCGAGGGCAAGCTTCGGAAAACCTTTGACACCGGGTGGCTGCCCTGGGACGTCGCATCAGTCAGACCGACAACGGCAGCCGAGCGCGCACCCGCCCCCCGGTGTCGCCCGGGCCTACCTCGATCGACCCGCCGATCTCGGCCGCACGTTCGCGCATGCTCGACATCCCGACGCCGGCCTTCCACCTGCCCTGCCTCTTTGCTCCACGGTCGTGGACATCGATGGTGAGTGCCCCGGCATCCGCCGACAGGGCAGCGGTGACGGTGTCGCTGCCGCTGTGGCGGGCCGCGTTGGTCAGGGCCTCGACGACGATGCGGTACGCGGCGACCTCCACGGCGGCGGTGAGGGGCGGCAGCGTCGGCGGGGCCTGGACGGTGAGTCGCAGCGGCGTCCCCTCGGGCGTGCGCAATGCGAGGGCCTGCTGGCGAATGGCGCGGACCAGGCCCAGTTCATCGAGTGCCGGGGGGCGCATGGCGTAGACGAGGCCGCGGATCTCGTCGATGGCCGTGCTCGTCTCGGCCCGCAGCTGCGCGAGCAGGGCTTCGGCGGCGTCGGGGGCGGTGCGAACGCTGTTTCGGGCGGCGTCAGCGGTGAAGGCGATGCCGGACAGGCGCGGGCCGAGCCCGTCGTGCAGGTCGCGGCGCAGGCGGCGGCGCTCCTCCTCGATCGCCGTGACCGACTGCTCCCGCGACTCCTGCAGGGCTGCGGCCAGGGCAGCCGAGCGGGCAGTGAGGGCGAGCAACGGGGCCACGAGGGCCAGCACGTTCCGGTCGTCGCCGGACAGCGAGACCTCTCCGGGGCGCAGGCCCACCTCGAGCTCACCGACGACGTCCGCCCCGAGGGTGAGCGGCAGCGTCGTGGTGCTCGTCGCCGACCGACCCGACGAGGCGACGCTCTCCCCCGCGACCCGCAGCACGGCATACGGCAGGTCGAGTGCCTCGCGCACGGCGCGCAGGGCGAGCACCGGATCCCCGACGTCGCTGCCGGCGACGTGGGTGGCGGCGTCGAGCGGGTCGGCGCGCAGGCCGAACAACAGCTCGTCGACGACGCCGCGCAGGGCGGTGCGCAGGGCGGGCAGGGGCAACGTGGCGAGGGCACCGGCGACGGCGAGCTCGGCGACCGCGGCGGGGCGGCCCAGGATCACCTCGAGCAGCGAGGCCAGCAG
>NZ_DAORSO010000248.1:0-2334 GCF_035443565.1 Ornithinibacter sp.
ATCGCGACCGGCATCGCCGTGCGGTCGGCATCCGGTCTGGAACCTCGCGAGGTGCTCGAGCAGATCTCGCTCGTCGCGTCCGAGCTGATGTCGATGCAGGCCCGCGTGTACCGCGACCAGGTGCGCCCGGCCCTGGCGACCGAGGGCATCACGATCGTGCGGTGGGACGAGCTGTCGCCCGAGGAGCACGAGCGCATCGGCCAGATGTTCACCAGCCGCGTGTTCCCGGTGCTCACCCCGCTCGCCGTCGACCCGGCGCACCCGTTCCCGTACATCTCCGGCCTCTCCCTGAACCTCGCGGTCGTCCTGGTCAACCCGCGCACCGGCAAGGAGCACTTCGCCCGGGTCAAGGTGCCGCCCGTGCTCCCCCGGATGCTGCGCGTCGCCGACGGCGCGGACGAGTCGCCGCTGGCCGACATGTACGCCACCAGGTTCGTCCCGCTCGAGGACGTCATCGCCGCCCACCTGGACCACCTGTTCCCCGGCATGGAGATCCGTGAGCACTTCACCTTCCGGGTCACCCGCAACGAGGACCTCGAGGTCGAGGAGGACGACGCCGAGAACCTGCTGACGGCCCTGGAGCGTGAGCTGACCCGGCGCCGCTTCGGCCCGCCGGTGCGCCTCGAGGTCGAGGAGGACATGGACGACCACGTCCTGGACCTGCTCGTGCGCGAACTCGGCGTCGCGGCATCCGAGGTGTACCGGCTCCCGGCCCCGCTGGACCTGCGCGCCCTCAACGTCATCGCCGACCTCGAGCGCTCCGACCTGCACTTCGACCCGTTCGTGGCCCGCACCAACCCCGACCTCGCGCCGACCGAGAGCTCGAAGGCCCGCGACATCTTCGCCTCGATCCGCAAGCAGGACGTGCTGCTCCAGCACCCGTACGACTCGTTCTCGACGTCGGTGCAGGCCTTCATCGAGCAGGCCGCGGCCGACCCGCGGGTGCTCGCCATCAAGCAGACCCTCTACCGCACGAGCGGTGACAGCCCCATCATCGACGCCCTCATCGACGCCGCCGAGGCCGGCAAGCAGGTGCTGGCCGTCGTCGAGATCAAGGCGCGCTTCGACGAGGAGAACAACATCTCCTGGGCGCGCAAGCTCGAGCACGCCGGCGTGCACGTCGTCTACGGCATCGTCGGCCTGAAGACCCACGCCAAGCTCTGCCTCGTGGTACGCCAGGAGGCCGAGGGGCTGCGCCGCTACTGCCACGTCGGAACGGGCAACTACAACCCCAAGACGGCCCGCCTCTACGAGGACCTCGGGCTGCTCACCGACGACCCGCAGGTCGGCGAGGACCTCACCCGCCTGTTCAACCAGCTCTCGGGGGTTGCCCCCCGCAGCCGGTTCAAGCGCCTGCTCGTGGCACCCCGGTCGGTGCGCTCGGGGCTCATCGACCTCATCGACGCCGAGATCGCGAACGAGGAGCGGGAGCCCGGCAGCGGTCTGATCGCCTGGAAGGTCAACTCGATCGTCGACGAGCAGCTGATCGACGCGCTCTACGGGGCCTCGCGCGCCGGAGTGCGCGTCCAGCTGTGGGTTCGCGGCATCTGCGCCCTGCGCCCCGGCATCCCCGGCGTGTCCGAGAACATCGAGGTGCGCTCGATCCTGGGCCGCTTCCTCGAGCACTCCCGCATCTTCCTGTTCGGCGGCGGAGGCGAGACGGTGGCGCTCATCGGCAGCGCCGACATGATGCACCGCAACCTCGACCGACGCGTCGAGGCGCTGGTGCACCTGGTCGACCCGCGCCACCTCGCCGACCTCGAGGCGCTGATGAAGCGCGGCATGAGCGACGAGTACATGCACTGGAAGCTCGGGGCTGACGGCCGCTGGATCCGCCACCACCTCGATGCCGAGGGCGCCCCGCTCACCGACCTGCAGACCGCGATGATCGAGATGCACGCCAAGCGGCGCCGCAAGGCCCGCCGACGGTGACCGGCTACCCGGGGGCTGGCCGCACGGAGGCGGCCCGATGAGGATCCCCGCGGCGGGCACCCTGCCGTGGCGGCTGCGCGACGGTGAGCTCGAGGTCGCCCTCGTGCACCGCCCTCGTTACGACGACTGGTCCTGGGCCAAGGGCAAGCTCGACCCGGGCGAGGACTGGGCGGTCGCGGCCGTGCGCGAGACCGTCGAGGAGACCGGGCTCGTCGTGCGCCTGGGGCCGCCGCTGCCCGAGGCCCGCTACACCCTGCTCGGCCGCGACGGCACCCCCGACGACAAGGTCGTGCGCTACTGGACCGCCCAGGTCACCGGCGGCGACGGCCACCTCGTCAACGAGATCGACGAGGTCGTCTGGCTCGACGTGCCGGCCGCCCACACGCGGTTGGACTACGCCCG
>NZ_DAORSO010000249.1:0-2331 GCF_035443565.1 Ornithinibacter sp.
CACCACGCCGCTGCACATGCGGTTCCCGAAGCTTCGCGGCTTCAAGAACCCGTTCCGCACCGAGTACCAGGTCGTGAACCTCGACAAGCTCAGCTCGCTGTTCCCCGAGGGTGGCGACGTGAGCATCGAGGACCTCGTGTCCAAGGGTGCTGTCCGCAGCGGACAGCTCGTGAAGGTTCTCGGCAGCGGTGAGATCACGGCGGCCGTGAACGTCACGGCCAACGCGTTCTCCGCGAGCGCCAAGCAGAAGATCGAGGCGGCGGGCGGCTCGGCGACGACCGCCTGACCCACTGCATTGACCGGATGCCGTAGGGCCGGGTCCCGGGACACCTCGGGAACCTGCTCTACGGCATCCGGCGTTTAGCCCCCGATACGCGCCCAGCCCTGTGCGGCGGGTATCTTGTGACGGATTGTTGACGACGCGGCCACCACACCAGGCTGCACCTCTGGAGGACCTGTGCTCACCGCTTTCGGCCGCGCGTTCAAGACGCCGGACCTGCGCAGGAAGATTCTGTTCACCCTGTCGATCATCGCGCTGTACCGCCTCGGTGCGCACGTTCCGACCCCGGGTGTCAGCTATCCGCTCGTGCAGCAGTGCATCAGCGGTGCGGACAACAGCAACGGGCTGCTCGGCCTGGTCAACCTGTTCAGCGGCGGCGCGCTGCTGCAGTTGTCGATCTTCGCGCTCGGGATCATGCCGTACATCACGGCCAGCATCATCGTGCAGCTCTTGACGGTGGTGATCCCGCGGTTCGAGGCCCTGAAGAAGGAGGGCCAGGCGGGCCAGACGAAGATGACGCAGTACACGCGGTACCTGACCATCGCGTTGGCCGTGCTCCAGTCCTCGACGCTCATCACCTTCGCGCAGAACCCGGCATCGCTGTTCAACAACCCGGCGTGCACGAACATCCTCAGCAACGACTCGGTCGTGACCATCCTCATCATGGTGCTGACCATGACGGCCGGTACCGGCGTCGTCATGTGGATGGGTGAGCTGATCACCGACAAGGGCATCGGCAACGGCATGTCCCTGCTGATCTTCACGTCCATCGCCGCCGGCTTCCCGGCCTCGCTGTGGGCCATCCAGCAGCGCTCCGGCTGGGACGTCTTCATCGGCATCATCCTCATGGGCTTCGTCGTCATCTCACTCGTCGTGTTCGTCGAGCAGAGTCAGCGCCGCATCCCCGTGCAGTACGCCAAGCGGATGGTGGGGCGGCGCGTCTACGGCGGTACCTCGACCTACATCCCGCTCAAGGTGAACATGGCCGGTGTCATCCCCGTCATCTTCGCCAGCTCGCTGATGTCCCTGCCCATGCTGCTCGCGCAGTTCAACCAGCGCGCCGACGGCAACAACCCCGGCTGGGTCGACTGGATCAACGCCAACCTCGTGTCCGGCGACAAGCCCATGTACATGGCGCTCTACATCGGCCTCATCCTCTTCTTCACGTTCTTCTACGTGTCGATCACGTTCAACCCGACCGAAGTCGCCGACAACATGAAGAAGTACGGCGGCTTCATCCCAGGTATTCGCGCCGGGCGACCCACGGCCGAGTACCTCAGTTACGTCCTTACCCGGATCACGGTGCCGGGCGCGATCTACCTCGCGCTCATCTCGCTCATCCCGCTGATCGCGCTCGTCCTCGTCGATGCCAACCAGAACTTCCCCTTCGGTGGTACCTCCATCCTCATCATCGTGGGTGTCGGTCTGGAGACGGTGAAGCAGATCGAGGCCCAGCTCCAGCAGCGCCACTATGAAGGGTTCCTCCGCTGATGCGTCTTCTCATCCTCGGCCCTCCCGGTGCCGGCAAGGGCACCCAGGCGGCCCGGATCGCCGAGCACTTCGGCATTCCGGCGATCTCCACCGGTGACATCTTCCGGGCCAACATCAAGAACGAGACCGAGCTCGGGCTCCAGGTCAAGTCGATCCTGGCGTCGGGGGGCTTCGTCAGTGACGAGGTGACCAACGCGATCGTCGCCGACCGCCTGGCGCAGGACGACTGCCAGGCAGGCTTCCTTCTCGACGGTTACCCGCGCACGCTGCCGCAGGTGGCCGCGCTCGATGAGCTGCTGGCGTCCAAGGGCCAGACGCTCGAGCACGTGCTCGAGCTGACCGTCGACGAGGATGCCGTGGTGCAGCGGCTTCTGAAGCGCGCCGCGGTCGAGGGCCGGGCCGACGACACCGAGGACGTCATCCGCGAGCGGATGGCGATCTACCACCGCGAGACCAAGCCGCTGTCTGACACCTTCCGTGAGCGCGGCGTCCTCGTCGAGGTCGACGGCATGGGCGAGGTCGACGAGGTCACGGAGCGGGTGCTGGCCACCCTGGCCTGA
>NZ_DAORSO010000250.1:0-2307 GCF_035443565.1 Ornithinibacter sp.
GCGTGGACATGTCCTCGTCGGTGGTGACGAGCGAGACGAGCCACTGCTCGTCGAGACCGGGGGGCGTGAGGATGCCGCGGTTGACGCCCCACAGCCACGAGAGCTCGGCCAGCCGGAAGTCGGTGGCCTTGTAGTCGCGGTAGTTGCGCACCGGGGTCGTCGACCACGTGACGCAACCCTTGACCCCAAGGCCCACCGTGTGGGCCGGCAGCTCGTACTCGTCGATGATCGCGTCGATGGCCTGAAGAGCACGGATGTTCACCGCCTCGGCCTCGGCCAGCGCCTCCGGGGTGCAGATCTCGTCGACGGCCTTGGCAGCCGCCATCACGAGCGGGTTGCCGTTGTAGGTGCCGAAGTGCGCCATCCGGCCGTCGACCACGACCTCCATGACCTCACGCCGCCCGCCGAAGGCAGCCAGCGGCAGACCGCCGCCGATGGACTTGGCCAGGGTGATGAGGTCGGGCTTCACCCCCAGACGCTGCGCCGCCCCCGCAGCGCCGGCGGTGAGTCCGGTCTTGACCTCGTCGAAGATGAGGACGACACCGTGCTCGTCACACAGCTCACGGACTGCCGCGAGGTAGCCCGCGTCCGGGACGACGATCGACAGGTTCTCGATGACCGGCTCGACGACGAAGGCGGCGATCTCGCTGCCGTGCTCCTCAAGGACCCGCGTCAGCTGGCCGAGGTCGTTGTAGGCGACGACGTGGACGGTGCCGGCCTCGACGTCGAAGGGCACCTGCGGGGTCGGGGCGTCCGCCGGCCCGATCTCGTCCAGGCCCGGCTTCACCGAGATCTGGAGACCGTCGTAACCACCGTGGTAGCCACCCTCGATCTTCACGATCGCCTTGCGCCCGGTGTAGGCCCGCGCGCAGCGGATGGCGTACATGAGCGACTCGGTGCCGGAGTTGGTGAACCGGATCATGTCGAGCTGGAAGCGCTGGCAGAAGCGCTCGCTCATCTCCGTCGCCTGTGGCGAGGGGGTCACGAACAGCGTGCCCGTCTCGGTGAGTGCCTCGGTGACCGCGGCGACCACCGTCGGGTTGAGGTGACCGACGAGCATGGCCCCGAACCCCATCGACAGGTCGAGCATGCGGTTGCCGTCGACATCGGTCAGCCACGCGCCCCGCGCGGAGGCGACGCTGATCGGGTACGGGTCCCAGTGCTGGAACGAGCTCGTCACACCGAGCGGCAGGGACTGGCTGGCCCGCTTGTTGTGCTCCCCGGAGCCTGCCGACCACGTCTCGAACCGCTCCCACTCCTGCGCGAGCAACCGCTCGACGACGGAAGGATCCACCGGTCGGGTCCGCGCCGGGAGGCGACGGTAGGTCGCCGGGTCGTGCTCGGGCAGCGTCGGCGCGGCTGCGTCCAGCGAGTTCTCGGTCATTGTGTGACTCTCCTCCCCCACCCTCGGGGCGGGATCGTGGTGCGGTGTCGGGCCAGCCTAGCGCCGGATCGCGCCGATTACCTACTGATCCCATGGCGTTGCGCTAGATCGGCCTACGGATTCAGCCGTCAGGGATGGCGATGACCGGTGGTAACGGCAGCAAATCACCCGATTCAGACGTCGAACCCGCTGGCGCCGACTGCCACGCTGGGGTTCGGCACCGACACCACCTACGCTTGCGGACACCATGCAGTGTGACCACTTCGACTCCGGACGCTGCCGCTCGTGCACGCTGATGGGCGTTCCCTACGCCCAGCAGCTGGCCGACAAGGAGCGGCGCGTGGCCGACGTGCTCGCGCCCGTCGCCCCCGACCTGCTCTGGGTCGACCCGGCCCGCAGCCCCGCCTCGCACTACCGGAACAAGGCCAAGCTGGTCGTGGGCGGCACCGCCGGGCACCCGACCCTCGGCATCCTCGACCACCGGGGCCGCGGCATCGACCTGCGCGACTGCGGCCTCTACGAACCCGGCCTCGCGGCGACCTTCGGCCCGCTGCACGATCTCGTGGCCCGTCTCGGGCTCGAGCCCTACGACGTGCCCGCCCGCCGCGGCGAGCTGAAGTACCTCCTGGTCACCCACTCCCCCGGCGGCGAACAGCTGGTGCGCTTCGTCCTTCGCTCGCAGCGCCACCTCGCCGCCATCCGCGCAGCCCTCCCTACCCTGCTCCACGCACTGCCGTCGGTGCGGGTGGTGACGGCCAACCTGCATCCGGAGCACAAGGCCGTCCTCGAGGGCGACACCGAGATCGCCCTGACCCCGCAGACCAGCTTGCCGATGACCGTCGGCGACGTCACCCTCCAGCTCGGCCCGCGCTCGTTCTTCCAGACCAACACCACCGTCGCTGCCGCGCTCTATCGGCAGGCCC